>JASFKF010000024.1:0-9965 GCA_050118775.1 Syntrophobacterales bacterium | reverse complement strand
TGGGGGAGTTTATGAAAGTGCTTGTCATTGGCAGTGGTGGACGCGATCATACCATCGCCTGGAAGTTTTCCCAGAGTCCACGAGTGAAAAAGCTCTATGTGGCTCACGGCAATGCCGGGATTTCGCAAACAGCGGAATGCGTTAATGCCCGGACCATAGAGGAGATGGCTTCATTTGCGGAGCGGGAAAGAATCGATCTGACTTTTGTGGGGCCAGAAAGCCCGCTCTCCGCCGGTATTGTTGATCTCTTTGAGGAGAAAGGATTAGCCATCGTAGGGCCCAGCCAAGCAGCAAGCAAGCTGGAATCTTCCAAGTGTTATGCCAAGGAAATCATGCGAGAGCTAGGGATTCCAGTGGCAGATTTCGAGATTTTTGATGACCCCGATATGGCGCGGGACTATGTGCGCAGCGTCGGGTATCCAGTGGTGGTAAAAGCGGATGGTTTGGCCGCAGGTAAAGGCTCACTGGTCTGCGATGATGTCGTCCAGGCCGAGGATGCCGTGCACCTGCTGATGGAGAAGCGCATATTCGGTGATTCGGGAAACAAAGTGGAAATAGAGAGACGGCTATATGGTCGAGAGCTATCTTTTTTCTGTTTCACTGACGGCAACTCGGTTTTACCCATGGTGGCAGCCCAAGATTACAAGAGGGCGCGAGATAACGATGAGGGGAAAAACACGGGGGGTATGGGATCCTATTCTCCTCATCCCTGGCTTACCGAGGAGATGACCAAGTCCATTATGAATAGGGTTGTCCAACCGCTTATTACTGGCTTCAGGGATAAGACCGGCATCGTCTACAAAGGAGTTCTTTATCTTGGTTTGATGCTGGTGGAGGAACAGGAAGGCATAACCCCTTACGTGCTGGAGATCAACATCCGGCAAGGCGATCCCGAGGCCCAGGTTATAATACCGCGGCTGGAGAACGACCTAGTTGATGTGTCTGAAGCCATCATCCAGGGACGGCTAAGTGAAATTTCGCCCCTCTGGAACCCGGATTATCGGCTGTGTCTCATTGCCGTCAGTGGCCGCACTAAAGGCAAAAAGGGGTGGTATAAAGGATATCCCGAGCGCTACAAGATCGGCTTGCCCATCCAGGGCCTCGACAAAATTGACCCTGAATGTATGGTGTTTCATTCTGGAACGGGATTTGGCGATGAGGGTCAATTCATCACCACCGGTGGCCGAGTACTATGCATAGTAAGTCGGGGTAAGAATTTAGAGGAAGCCCGGGAGAAGGCATACTCTGAGATGGAAAAGGTGCAGTTCGACGGCATCTACTATCGGAGCGACATAGGTAAGGAGTAGCCCAGATGCAGGCCAGCACGCAATCCAATCAGTCCTCCCAGACGGTTGTAGTCGGTATTATCATGGGTAGCGATTCTGACCTACCGGTGATGCAGGAGGCTTTTGAGGTTCTGACTAATTTTGCTATCCCTACTGAAATAACGGTGGCTTCGGCCCATCGCTCACCCCAAAGGGTGTCCGAATATGCTAGATCAGCCAGGCGAAGAGGTCTTAAAGTGATAATTGCTGGCGCTGGTGGGGCTGCTCACTTGGCGGGGGTCCTGGCGGCGGAAACCAGCCTGCCGGTAATTGGTGTCCCCATCGCATCTTCCCCCTTGACGGGATGGGATGCATTGCTCTCCACTGTTCAGATGCCGGCAGGCGTGCCGGTAGCCACCATGGCTGTGGGAAAAGCAGGAGCTAGAAACGCAGCAATTCTGGCAGCGCAAATACTGGCAGTGGCTGACAGCAAATTGCAAGAGAAACTGGAGCGCTACAAGAAAGAACTGGCCGAGAAGGTCGCCGAGAAAGCCGCAATCCTGCAAGATAAGTTACCCACGTCCTAGCCCTAACAGACAAAAGCCAACCACATGACACATGATGTGGGATGTGCGATATGTGATGTGAGGTTCAAAACTTTTGCTAGAATATAGTATCTCACATCTCAGATCTCACATCTCACATCCACTTTGAAACTATTTCGGATTTAACCTTTCCTTGGTTCTCTGGTTTAGCCTTATAATCGTTGGTATGCCCCTTATATTGAAAGTGGACAAAGATCCAAAACGGAGCGAAGCAGCCATAGGACAAGCGGCTCGGCTAATTCGCAACGGAACCGTAGTAGCTTTTCCCACTGAGACCTTTTATGGCTTGGCGGCCCTTGCTACAGACTACAAAGCCATTGCAAGGGTTTATCTTCTTAAAAGACGAGGGGTTCAAAAATCCCTTAGCATTCTGGTTGCGGATTTAAACGAACTAGATAATTGGATAGAAAACCTTAGCCGCGAAGCACGTCATTTGGCGGCAAGTTTTTGGCCCGGCCCCCTCACCCTAGTGTGCCATGCAGGAAAAAGGCTGCCAACCAACCTCACCGCCGGTACCGGCAAGATAGCTGTGAGGATCTCCTCTCATCCCGTTGCCCAAGCCCTGGTCCAGGCGGTTGGCGGACCCATTACAGCCACTAGTGCCAATAGATCGGGATCTCCGAGCTGCCGCAGCTGTGAACAAGTATTATCCCAGCTGGGACAGGACCTGGAAGCCATTCTTGATGCTGGCTTGACGCCCGGTGGTAAAGCCTCTACAATTGCCGACGTAACTACTCGGCCTCCCAAGATTTTACGAATTGGGGCAATTGCCGCCCAGGAGGTTCTTTCTTGCTGGGAGCAAAAAGCATAGGTCCCGTCTTTCCCTTTAATACAGAATTCTCTCTGCCACATCCCTACGCCCCAATTAGTTGCCGAGGCAATGTTAACACAACCCTGGGACCAGCCAGGGACGCGGGAGCCTCATGAGGAAGTCCTTTTTTAGAAAATTCTTTGATATGGTTCAGGGTAACCTGATCTCCCGAATGTTTGGATTTGTGCGGGAGATGGTCATTGCCGGTTATTTTGGTGCCACGCGTGCCACTGACCTTTTTGCTATCGCTTTCACCATCCCTACCCTATTTCGCCGCATTCTAGGAGAAGACATGGTGGAAAAGGCTTTTTTGCCTCCTTTCCGCCAAATGATAGCCGCCGGGGAATACAGGCGAGCTTGGCTTCTGGCCTCTAGGGTATTTAACCTCATGATGCTGCTCCTCTTGCTCATCATGGTAATTTTCTACCTTCTCACCCCCAATTTGGTCAGAATAATCGGCGCCGGTCTCGCTGCCACTGAGTTCCACCACGCTGAGGTAATGACCTATTTTATTCTTCCTTTTATGGTAGTCATAGGGCTGGCATCTTTTGTAGGTGGACTTTTGCTTTTTCTGGATGCCACAGCAACCTATGCCCTGGCCCCCATAATGCTCAGCGTCGGAGTAATCGTAGGTATAATAGGACTCAAACCCTATCTCGGCATGTACAGCATGGCAGTGGGATTTGTCCTGGGAGGGATCCTGCAGTTTCTCATCCAGATTCCTGTGCTTTTCAGGTCCTCGCGGAAAAGCGAGCTTGGCATGCGGTATGAGACAGGTTCAGAAGAGCCCATGCCGGAACTAAAAGAAGTGGGGCGGCAGTCAGGCTGGATCTTGGGGCAGTCAGTGGCTAACAAGACAGTGGAGATAGTAGACCGAGTACTTGCCTCTTTTCTAGTGCCGGGAAGTATTGCTGCCCTTTACTTTGCCCAAAGGTTAGTGCAATTGCCCAATTCCATTATAGGCTTGGCTGTGGGGAGGGCAGGTGTCACTGAACTTAATGACCAAGTACAGAAGGAGGATTGGCAAGGGTTCCGAAAAACAGTTATTACAGGCCTTCGCTACAATATCGTTTGCATGGTCCCTCTCACCGTATTTATTATGGTTTTGGTAGGGCCCATTACTTCAGTGGTATTTCAGCGCGGCGCTTTTGGCAAATCGTCAGTAGATCTCACCGCCTTGGCCTTTGCGTTCTATGCCTTGGGTCTTTTGGGTATGGGGTTTTGGAACCTCTACAGCCGAGTCTATCCGGCCTTGGCCAAGAATCAAATTCCCCTTTACACCTCGCTGGTATCCGCCGTTTTGAATGTGGGGTTGAGTCTACTCTTGGTGCGAACCTCACTTAGACATGGGGGGCTGGCCCTGGCCTCTTCCATAGCTTTTACTATTAATGGGGTAGTACTCTTCGGTGCCTTCAATTTAGAGTTGCGTCGTTTGGGTCAAAGAGCTATTGGTTGGCAAGATCTTGGTGACACCTTCCTCTTCACAGCCATTGCCAGTGGGTCCGGTGGTTTGACTGCCTGGCTACTCTATCCTCGCCTAGTAGAAACGTCTTTTCTAGCAAGGCTACCCCAGGTGATCTTTCATTGGGGTGAAGTTGCTGGACTCATATTTGCCGCTGGGGCTGGCATGTTTGTTTTTTTCCTGACCCTTGGATACTGGGGTAGATTTCAAAGCAGGGGGACCGAGGCCATCGCGCGGGTCATCTTGACTGGAGGAGGAACGGGTGGACACGTGAACCCTGCCCTTGCCATAGCTGAAGCTATCAAGCAGAAGGAGCCGAATGTCCGCTTTCTCTATGTGGGAATGAGAGGAAAGGCCGAGTCAATAATCGTCACCCGCGCTGGCTATCCTATTCGTTATGTGCGGGCTCATGGTTTTCCCGGTTTTCGACCCAGTTTGGATCTAATCCGTTTTGTCTTTTTGTTATTAGTAGGCATTTTGCAGTCATTTTATTATATTGCAACCTTTCGCCCAGATACAATCGTAGGCACTGGAGGGTATGTTAGTGCACCGGTGATCTTCGCCAATACTTTGATGCGTTTGCTCGGCATGAGCAGGGCCCGGGTTTTCATTCATGAGCAGAATAGCGTTCCCGGAAAATTTAACCAGCTAATAGGACGTCGTGCCGACAAGGTTCTGCTCACCTTCCCTGAGACTAAGGGGTTTTTTCCTGAGAATGGGGTGGTGGTAGGCTATCCGGTGCGGCATTCGGTCACCAGCTTGTTAAGCTCGGATAGAGGAGGGGCCATGCCCTTTCAGATACCTGAAGGGAGAAAAGTGGTTTTCGCTTTTGGTGGCTCCCAGGGTGCTAGGACCATTAATCGTGCCCTGGTGGACGCACTAGGCCATCTTTTGACCAGAAGGAATGACATTTTCATCATCCACGGTGTGGGGTTGATGAAAACTGCCGAATACCATGCCTGGGATGACACTGCCAAAAGGTTGCAGCTCAGGTACAGTGAGCATGAGCGGGAGCAAATCGAAACCTTTTACTACGCGCAAGATTATTTTCATAATATTGGTGACATTTACGCCGCCAGTAACCTGATAGTCTGTCGGGGAGGTGCAGGCAGTCTTAACGAGATTTCAGCTATGGGTAAATCGGCTCTCATTATACCCAAAGCCAATTTGCCGGGTAATCACCAGGTTATGAATGCTCGCGCCATGCAAAGGGCCGGTGCTGCGGAGGTCATCTTCGAAGACACCGTTATGGAAGATGGAATTTTGCTGGAGGAGGTTGAAGGCCAGAAGTTGGCAACAAAGATCATCTCTCTGCTAGGTGCACCTCAGAGGTTGGAGAAGATGGGTAGGTGTTCCCGTGCCTTCATGCAACACGATGCGGTAAAGCAAATAGCTGCAGAGATTCAAGGTGGTTCAATCTACAAAAGTTCAATCGATGAGGTTAAAGATCTGGAGCCGCTTGTGGGTGACAATGAGCTGCTAGTGAAGCTCAGAAGTATCTGGCATGATAACCCCAAGGAATACGACCCCAGAAAGGTTATTTCTGATGCTGACGACTTGGATTACTATCGGCATCGAGCTGCCTCTCTGCTGACCTCGCCCAGCTGGCCAGAGCGCAATCTGGGGGTCAAGCTAATAGGATTGCTCAAGCATGAAGAGAAACTCTCTTCACTTCTTCATCTTTTAGCGAATCGGACTCCGGCAAGCCGATTGCAGAGGCTTTTTGGCGGAGACTATCGTGAGGTAGGCTTCATCCGACGGAATATTCTAATCTCTCTACAAATACTGAATAAGTGGGGTCCCGAGGTGGAAGCCAGAGTTTTTGAGGCCCTCGACGATAGTTACTACGAGGTGCGGGCGCAAGCGGCCAGAACCATGGGTCATTTCGCTAAAGAACTCATTCAAAAACTGGCTGTGAAAGAAAAACTCCTAACACTTATCAAAGACCGATCATTTGAGGTTGTTAGAGAGGTAGTACTGGCCCTAGGTGCTGTTGGAGAAGATCGAGAGGTGGTAGAGGCATTACTGGGCTTGAAGGAACACCACTACTGGCAGGTTCGAGAGGCGGCCCTACAGGCGGTCACAGTGTTGGCGAAGAGGGGTATCGTTCTAGATTACGAATGGCTTCTCAATGAGATTTCGCAGTTTATTATTACCACCACTGATTTCCGCTCCTACTTCGACATCAAAGAGACCTACCAGAAGCTCCACGCTCTTTGTAAAGGAGAAAGTGATGAAGACTAAAAAATCCAAATTTCAAAATAAGTTCAACATCTGATGTGGGATATGGGATGTGAGATATGAGATTTTCGCTCGAGCAATTTTTTCTATCCCCCATCGCACATCACACGTAATAGGAAAAGATAATGATTTACCACCTTGGACAATGGCTTCATAGCCAGATTGAGACATTAGGCTTTCTTAGACTTTTAGGTTACCTAAGCTTTCGCTCCATATTATCAGCACTGACTGCGGTGCTAATTGTTTTTCTTTTGAGTCCCCGTTTCATTCGCGCTATGCACCGACGCAATTTTCTCGATCGAGTAAGGGAAACGGGGATTCCTTCAGCCTTTGATAAGGCTGGCACACCCACAATGGGTGGGGTGCTACTCATTGTGGCCATGACAGTTTCCATATTGCTATGGTCCAATTTGACTAATACCTTTTTGCTTTTGAGTCTCGCTGCTCTCCTATGGTTCGGTGGTATCGGGTTCTGGGATGACTGGCTGAAGAGTTCACGTGGCAGCGGAGAAAAAGGTCTGGGAGAGGTAACCAAGCTAGTCCTGCAAGGATTATTTGGCTTGGCATTCATCTTGGTTTATCTGGGGCCCCTTTCTCCGGTGGAACCGGGGGTTGCCACCAAACTGTATGTACCATTCCTTAAGCGGCCTCTCTTGGACCTGGGAATAATCTATGGGCTTTTTATTTTTCTTTTCCTGTTACTGGTTGCCAATGCAGTGAATATTACTGACGGACTTGATGGTCTGGCCATTACCCCATCCATCTTCGTGGCTGGGGTCTTAGGTGTTTTTGCCTATGTAATGGGCAACACCATCTATGCGGGCTATTTACAATACCCCTACCTGCGGGGAGCCGGAGAGTTGACAGTTTTTGTATCCGCCTTCATTGGGGCCGGCCTGGGCTTTCTCTGGTATAATGCATATCCAGCCCAGATATTTATGGGTGATACGGGTTCTCTTGCCATTGGGGGCACGGTGGCGGTTCTAAGCGTTTTGCTCAAGCAAGAACTGCTGTTTCCCCTTCTTGGGGGCCTTTTTTTAACTGAGGCCCTGACGTCGCAAATTCAAGACAAGATCGGAGTGCGCTGGCTGGGAAGAAGGATCTTTTATCGAGCACCCCTCCACCATAGCTTGCAGCACAGGGGTTTTGCCGAAACCAAGGTTGTGATCAGATTGTGGATTGTTGCGGGCATTCTTGCCTTGTTGTCTTTGGCCACACTCAAGATCCGCTAGCAGAGCGCAGAGCGTTTGACAAGTTAAAGAAAAACGCATACTAGTAATCAATTTAGGAAACTTAATATAAACTGTATGGTAATCTTAAATGATGGAAAGAGGTCTTCGGAGTTTGGATCTTTTCGCAATGCGCAATGCGCAATGCGCTTTGCATCTTTTCGGAAGTTGATCAAGATAAGGGGCTCCGACCTTGTTGAAAAAGCTGCGCATACCTATTTTTGCCAAATTTTCCTTCCTGGCAACACTGGCCATTTTTGCCATCGTGACCACCATCAGCACTAGTATTCTCAAACGCCAAAGAATCCAGTTCACCGATCAGTTGATTAAGTTCGGCGCTACCATGTCTAGTTATGCCGCGAGGAATAGCCCTGAAGATCTTTTGGAAGAAGCGGAGCTTCCCCTGTATCAGTTGGTCTCGGACATTGCCAAGAATGAAGAGGTGGCCTTTGCCCTGATTCTTAACAGCAACGGAATCATTCGGGCCCACAGTGACATCAATCAGGTGGGTAGTACCTACTTGTTGCCATCAGATAGCCAACTGGTATTTGAAAAAAATGGCTTGCAACTCCGGAGTTATCAAGAGGAAGAGGAAAACCTCCTTCTTTTTTCCACCCCTGTGTTGTATCAAGGGCTCAAGATAGGGGAAGTGCATCTCTGCTTGACCAAGAAATATATTGAAGGGAGTATTATCAAGGCCAAGGTGTTTATTCTGATGATGACCCTTGTCATCACCATAACTGGCATAGCCATGAGTATGGTGTTAAGCTTCTATTTTTCCCGACCAATTCAGCGGCTAGTAGGAGCAGTGGAAGAGATAGGCAAGGGCAATTTTGCCTACAGGGTAAGCCTTGCCCGCAACGATGAACTGGGTGACCTAGGTAAGGCCATTAACCGAATGGCTGAGGACTTGCGCTTAAAAGAGAGGATTCAGACCTCATTTGGTCGCTATGTAACGCCGGAGATCGTAGAACGAATTCTAGCCAGCCCGGACGACGAATGGATGAAGGGAATCCGTTTAGAGGCGACTATCGTATTTGTGGACATACGAGGTTTTACTACTATGGCGGAAAGAAGTGATCCTGATGCGGTTGTGGACCTACTTAACTCTTATTTTACCCTGGTGACCGATATCATCATTCAGTATGGCGGTTATCTTGACAAATTCGTCGGCGATGCGGTTATGGGGGTCTTCGGGGCTCTAATGCCAGACCCTGACCATGCAGAGACGGCTGTGCAGGCAGCATTGGAGGTGCGGCACCATTTGCCTAAATTGAACCAGATGCTTCCAGCAACTGACGATCCCATTCAGGTCGGGGTTGGCATAAACACCGGGGAAGTGGTAGCGGGAAATCTCGGCTCTAGCAAACGCATGGAATATACCGTGATTGGAGACAATGTCAATGTGGCATCTCGCCTCACTGATTTAGCCGGGCCCGATGAAATCCTTATCAGTGAGCAGACCTTTGTAAAGGTGGCTCATGGTTCGGACTTTACTTTCCAGTCGCGGGGAGCGATGGAGGTCAAAGGCAGGAAGGAGCCAGTGAAAATATATGAGGTTTTCGACCGAAGAGCACAACTGGAGGAGAAAGGTTAAAGGGACCATTTATGGATGGCAACTAGCTAGATTTGCTACCTTGCTAGTTACCCTTCTCTGCTGTTGGTTGATCCCTGGGGGGGCAAGTGGTTTCCTTTCGGAGAGCGCTAAAGACAAAAGTTCTCTCATAAAAGAGAGAGGAGGGGCATTTTTTCAGGGAGAGACAGTGGCAGTTTATGTAGTTAAGAAAGGAGACCGTCTTACCAACCTTGCGCGCAAATTTTATGGAGATCCTGAGAAGGGTTGGATGATCATGGAGGCCAATGAACTGGTGACCTTTGAGCCAGGTCAAGTGTTGGTAATTCCTTTGCGACCAGTAAATCCCGGTGGGCTTTTTGCAGATGGTTATCAGGTAGTTTCCGTCCTTACCTACCACCATTTCAGCGAACAATGCTCCAATGCGCTTTGCATGCCAGTGGATGAGTTTGCCCGGCAGATGGCCTTTCTGAAAAAAGAAGGATATCGAGCTGTCAACATGAAAGAATTGTTGAAGTTCATTGACTATCAACAACCGCTGCCCCGAAAAGCCGTGGCCATCACCATAGACGACGGCTATCGCTCGGTGTATGACCTAGCATATCCCATACTAAAGAAATATGATTTCACTGCAAGCCTGTTCATCTACACTGATTTTATTGACAATAGCCCGAATGCCCTAACCTGGGAGCAGTTGAGGGAGCTGACTCAAGCAGGATTTGAAGTAGAGGCTCACACCATTTCCCATGCCGATTTGACTCGCAAGCGCAAAGGGGAGA
>JASFKF010000023.1:0-9966 GCA_050118775.1 Syntrophobacterales bacterium | reverse complement strand
ATGACAGCCGGTTATTTTCGTCGAAAACCAAGGACACCACCAGCCCCAGCCGCGGTATCGGATGGCAAAAACCCGATTAGGTAAAGGCTGGCACCTTCGACGCTCTCGCCAACCCAGGCGGAAGCTGAATTCACCCATGTTTGGGCACCCGCACCGTCCCAACCCCAGGAAACAAAGAGTCCAATAACCCCCAGTGCGATGGCTGCGATGATTGAGGTTATCTTTAGCGTACGTCGGGCACCCCAGCCGATGAAAAACCCTCCAAGCTAGCTACCGGCAATGGTCATTGTGGCCGGTGCAAAACCTTGGAGCCATGACGTGACCGAGCCCTTGGCCGGATCGGACATCCAGAAGATACCGGACCCGATGAAAAGTCCCATGCCAAAAAGCACGGACTTCGCGGTAAACGGTGATCGACCGCCGCGAAGTGATGTTCTCGATCGTCCGGGCGTTCCCGGAGCTTGCTGCAACGGAATCTTCATAGTCAGTTCTCTCCGGTTTTCTGTTGCTGTGGACCTTCTCCCTCTGCCAACCTAGTCCTGTCAAAATTGTGAAAACGTGGGCCGGTGTGAACAACTCCGCGAATCTAGCTTCTGAAAGCTCAGAAACCGCCACCAGTGCGAAAACCGCCACCGCCAAGACCGCCGCCAAAACCGCCACCAGAGCCTCCGGGAAAAACGCCGCCGCCAAAATCTATCGGCGTCCGCGGTCGCCGGAACTGCTGCTCCCGGTCGATGCGATCCCATACGTCGCCACCCGAAGCCCTGCCGCACATGAGCATGCCGAGGAGGGCCGCCAGTTGGAAACCGCCGGGAAAAAAGGAATGATTGGAGTCATAGCTGCTCCTTCTGAACCGCCGCTTGAGTTCGTCGATTTCCTGAAAGTTTTTCTGCTGCTGCTCCATCTGCGATTGCAGGTCTTGAACTTCAGCCAGGAGCTCTTGTTCTTCCTGCTGCAGATCCCTGATTCGACTGACGATCACGTCGTCGTCAGGATTGTTCGTCATTTTCGCTTGCATATAAAGATCGGTCAGAGAGTCGTTTTTAATTTCCGAAACCTGTAACTGAATGGCTTGCCGGGACAATTCATCGGAGCCGGTCGAGTAGGCCGAACGCTGTTGAAGCAGCGCCTCGTGGTGCTTTTCCTCTTCCTCGATGTGGGATTCGGATTCCTCTAAAGACTTCTGCACCGATTGCAGCAACTCCCTGTTCTCCATAATCGGTTCGACCTCTAGGGCCTTTGCTTCCATGTCACGCAGCTTTTGCACCTCCTGCGCCGCCATCACTTTCTGCCTGTCGGCGTGATCGCGCAAGCGCACCGGCAGCTCGGTCAACATGTAATAGTTGCTGCGGGCGTCCCCATAGTTGATCATTTTGGCCACCCATCCGTCCAGCATCCGGGTTAAACCACCTCCGGTATAATCCGGCGTGAAGTAGTGGCGGTTCCACAGATACATGAACAAGGGATCTTCCCGGTAGGGCTTGCCTTTATCCTCGCGGTCGGCTTCCGCCTGAGCCGCCTTCTTCACGGCACGCTCGGCGCGACCGCTAACTTCTTCGGCGCTTTTTTCCAGCTTCCGGTAGGCGTCCTGGCGGCTGAGCTGCTCTTTGAGCTCGGCCGCAGCTTCATCGATCTTCCTCAACAGCTCATCCCGACGTTGCACCACCTGGGTTCGCTCCTCCTCGAGTTGGGCTTGCTTTGACAGAGACTTTTCGATTTCTCCTTCCAGCTGGGCCAAGCTTTGTGACCGTCGTTCCAGCAGTTTCAACACAGCCCGATCGGTTTCATCCATCTGGGTGATCAACTTGCCAGCCGCGAGTTCGTCCAGGCGAAACTCGGCCAGACGTCGATATTCCTGGGCCTGCTCATTCCTCACCCCCACTAGTCGCTGGTTTGCAGTTTCCAGCTGGTTATGGATGGTCTCCATGTCTCTGCGAGCAGCCGAGATGTGCTGGTCAATAATTGCCAGCTGGTCGATTCCCCGCATCATGGCTTCATCTCCCTTTACCATTCGGTAATAGCGCCGCCCGTGGTGGACACCCCGTATTCCGGCGTGAGATATCCCCGTTTTTTGACGCCCACGATTTTGCGGTTCACAATGCCGTCATCCATCTTGTCCTGTCTAACCTGCTCGTACACCTGCGGATCGACCCGCAGGCCCCACTCACTGACCACCCGGGCTTTGTTGTCCTCCTCGGAAGTAATCGGCAGCTTGAGCCGCTGACCGCTCGGCGTGACTGCTTCGACAATCAAATAGTAGTTGCGTGCGGTTCTACTGTCGACCGGGTAGCGCCACACCCCGCTGGGAGTTCCCGGACGCGAAACCACCTGCAAGGTGTATTCCTGACGCAGCATGTCGCGGGTGTAAGCCAGGGCGTGCCGGGCTGTTCTGGCAGTTTCCAGGTCGCCCGCCTGTATGGCGGACATGACGTTGTTGTATAGTGCCTCGATCTTTTCCGGTATGCCGCTCTCACGGGCCTCCTGAAGGGCATCTGCACGCAGCGAATCAAGGTCCTGAAACCCGCTTTTTAACTCGCGAATCGACTGGATCGCAGCCTGGGCGCTGGTAAGATCTTTTTGTGCCCCGTCGAGATAACTCTTTCGTTCGTCCAACTGTTTTCTGGCGGCTGCGGATCTGGCTTCTGCATTGTTGGAGTCAATATCAACAACCGGCGGAAGTTTCTCCATGGCATTTAGCCGGCGGCCGGCCGAGGCCAGTGCCTGCCTGGCCTGCTCGGCCAGCCGGTTTACCGGGGCCGTCATCGACTGCGGTACCGAATGCAAAGCACTTTCAAGTTCGCTGTTTGCGGTACTGATAAGGCCTTGTAGAGCTTTAACTTGTTCCTGCTGGTCGGAAGCCTGGTTTTTGAGTCCACTGGCCAGCTGGACCTGCCCGCGTTCGGCCGGCATGACAACCAGGTACCGGTATCCAAGCCACAATGCCGCTAGGGCAAGCAACAGGTAAGCCGTCCTCCTGGCCCAACGCCCACGGTTCACATAAATCCGCGCCAATGCTGTTTTCAAGCCTGCTCTGGGCGGCTGGTAGGTGAAGCGCTCCTCCCGCATGGCCCGCACACCCTGGGCAATCACCTCGTCGGTGACTTCCAGGCCCTGATCAGCGTAAATCTTTCGTAGCTTTGCAATCAGCTCCTCTTCCCTGTCTTCCGATTGAAGCTCTCGCTCAACCAGCGAACGCTCGTGCCGGAGAGTGTCGACCACGTCCATGGCCAGCATCACTTCTGAGAAAGCAATTTCATTTGATTGCTGCTCTTCAGCCATTTGCTGTCGCTATGCCTCCCTTGGTAAGTTCGGTCATACGCCGTTTTCCGGCCTCAACCGCCAAGCTGATCTCCTGCTCGTTGCGCGTTGCCAGTTCTCGCATTTCAGCGATCAAGGAACGGGATTTATCCTGGAAATTGACAACGGAATCAACCAGCTTCTTCACCGCCTCGGCCTTGATGGTCGGGCCATAGCCAGCCCGCAAGGCGTCTTCCTGAACCTTGTCGCCCACCTCGGCAATGGTCTCCAGGCTTTGGCTCACCCCTTCTTTCATGGCCTCCAGGGTACGGGTGCTTTCGTGCAGTCCCTGAAGACTGGTAAAGGATGCGTTCAGGGCCGTAAATACGGTTTCGTTGGTCCCGAAAAATGACACCGCTTGGGAGTAAACCCGCTCCTTGACCTCCGTAGATTGCGTCAGGCGGGCCATTACAACTTCGGTGGTGTTGTAGCTCACCGACAGGTTCTCGGCCAAATCCTTGGCGATCTGATAACGCTTGTCTTCATCCTGAAGTTCGCGCAAGCGCTCATCCCGAGACAGCTCCAGACGGGCCAACTGCTCACGGTCATCACCGGAGTAAATCTCCAGGGCCTTCGATGCCTCCTCCAACCGTCCCTTGGCCTCCTCAACTGAGGCTTCTGCCTTTTTCAGAAGCTGGAAGGCCATCACCTGGGCCTCCTTGAGGGCACTGCGAAAATCCTTGTAAGATTCGAGAATCTTATCCTCCCGGTCTATCTGATCCTTGGTGTCGCCGGTCACGTCAAGATAGGTATCCTTGATCTTGCGAAAACGATTGGGGATGTCACCGCGGGTGACCTTCATCCAAAGGTTTTGAAGCTTTTCCATAGTGGATATCTTTCCGTCATCGAGCTGATCGACCATGGACTTGGCATCATCTCGGATGCTATTGAAGGCATCGGTGATTTTTTCGTAACGCTCACCGACTTTCATCTGCGTGATCTGCTCCCGGACGACCTCGTTGAACAGGGTGGTGTAGCTGAGGGTGCGGGCGATGGCCACGGCCTTTTCCTCATCCAGGTCGCTGATCTGTTCGATCAGTGCAACAATGGGAACCTCATTGGGCTTTTCGGGCAGTAAGCCGAGGTCACGCAGGCCGTTGACCGCTTTGTCGAGATATTTTAGCGGGGTGCTGATGATACTAGATGGGCTCATAATCTCCTCCTCCAACTATTCAACCTGCAGGGTTGATTGTATATGTCCGACCAAGCAAAGTATTCTTGCTCTCGGCGGTTAGAATACGCAAAGGGATCCACGTCCCTCCGACAGCATACAAAAATTGTATTTTCACCAGCGCGGCCGGGCCCCCAACTTGGTGCTCCACACTGCTGGCTATTCCATGGGGATGCGGATTTTCTGGCCGGGATAAATTAAATCAGGATTCTTGATGACTTCTCGGTTAGCTTCGAAAATCCGGGGATAGACATTGGCATTTCCGTAGTAGCGCTTGGCAATGGCCGAAAGGCTATCTCCCTTCTGGATTACGTAGTAGTCGACCTTTGCCTGCTGAGGCGGAGCGATGATGCCATCAGCCTTTACCTCGGATACCCCCTTAACATTACCGGCCATGAGGATGGCTTTTTCCAGGGCCTCCGCACTGTCTGCCGTACCGGAAAGCTCGACAACGCCGTGGTTGTAACTGACCCCAAGATCGGTTAACCCGGGATTGGAGGCCTCAATGCTCTCCTTGATTTTCTCGGCCGCTTCGTCTTCGCTGCCGAAAAGTTTCTGGCCAATGTCTTTGACAAAATCGAATAAACCCATGGTGTAGCTCTTTTCTTTATCTGTCTGTGATATATTGGTGCTGGTTTGCAAATCCGATTAGGACCTAACCTGCTGGTGTTTTCAATTGATGAAACGAAACTTAATTTAGTAAGATAGGATCGAAAGAAAATACTAGTATTGTAGTAGTTAATTACAAAATCTCGTAAGTCAATAACAGTTCAGAAAAAACAAGATAAGTTCTAAAAATCCCTAGCAGAACACAAAGCTTAGGAGATTTAGCCGCCCGCTTAGGATCTATGGTATCCCTGTCGATTGGGGCCTTAAACATAATGATCAGAAACCGTCTTTTTAAAAGGAATTATTGGGAAACTTTGGGACCAACTACTATTAATAGAGCGCTTTCAGTAAAATCCGGAGGCTAGGTTTTTCCAAACTATTAAATAAGATCTTGGCTCCTACCCCAACAAAAGCAGGTACAACTGAGATTAATTTCTCCCTTAGCGCTCTATTGGAGAGCATTTGTGAACACTGATCTATTACTGAAAATCATTGCAGCGGTGCTCTTGATTGTGATTACGTTGCCACTAGTCGAGTGGGTCTACTTTGCAAATGGAGAGAGAAAAAAACGAGGACTCATTCTTGCATTGGCTCTCTCCGTGCTTATCTTTGCCATAATACTCTTTGCGATTTCCGACTAACTCTTCTCCGTAGAGCAGATAAGGAGGCTGGCACCATGACAATAGCAGAATTGGTAGCAGCACTATCTAAATTCGACCCCTTTACAGAAGTAAGGATAGCAAGTGAACGAGAATGGCCTTTCGAATACTCTATTCGAGGTGTTGTGGATGGCAACAATCTCAGTGGGCCTCACACTGGTGATGCCAAAGGCAAAGCTTATATAGTAGAAGGAGACCAACTTGGCTTCTTTACCAAGGATGTGTGGGAAATGGTGTGAGAAAAGCTAAGTTCTCAAATACAAAGAGCCTATCTGCCAACAGGCTAACCTCCTTTCGTCATTCTTCGACGCATTTAAGTAAGCTCCTGAAACCTTGCGTTGGTTCAAAAAATTAGTGGCTTCGCTAGCTCGAAACTGAAGGGAACTTTTCACCAAATCAGAAGTCAACTTACCTAGCTTATCTTTTGGATGTTTGCGAGCCTATAATGTCTGGGCTTGCAGGAGAAGCAAGTTTTAACGGTTCTTTCACCCCAGGCTCTTTTAGTAGACTGACATAGTCTCCGTGAACCCAACCAGGGGTATTTCCAGCAGTCAAGACTTGCAGCCATTCTCCCCTTGATTTTCCTATGAAAATTATATCTCCTTGTCTTAAAGTACCAACAACCGGATGATTAGCACCGGGTGCCTTTCTAATGTTTAACCTCTTGGGAATTACGATAGCTTTGCTAGTTTCTTTCAAACTATTTGGAGAGAAATTAGTCCTGCTTGAAGATAATTTTTCTGAGGATTCGAGAGAGATTGTGTCTTTTATTAAATCTTTATTTAAGGTTGTATCTTTCATTTTACGTAACTCATCCAGTATTAATTTGGTAGTATAGGCCTGTCTCAGAGATTCATGTTGTATAATGGCTACCAATCTGGTGGTAACAAGCGACAAAAATATTGTCAAACCTGCGACAATCAAAAAACTACCGGGAGCTATACTCACCATTCTAGACTTCCAACCTTTTAAATGGGAAAATAACTTAAATGTCTGACTAGCACCGAGGACAAAAAGGCGATAACCAAAATAAATGCACAACACTCCACCAAGCGCTATAACAATATCCTCTAGCCAGCTGAATGAATTTATAATCTCCATAACATTAGTGCCTCTTTATTATTGTCGTAATTCATTATTGTTACGTGGAAGTCTGCAAAAAACCCATGTCTATATTAATAATGTTCAGAATTAATCATCCACATAACTGAAGTCAACTTTTTTGAGCAATAAAATTTCCACTCACCTATCGATAAACCCTGAAACTACAAGTATCCTAATGAAAGATTATTCCCTTTAGGAGTTTGCTCCACGGGTCACGATGAAGGATCCAAAAATAGAAAAAAGTTCCGAGCCAACCGTGATATAAACCAAGGGGCCAGAGATTTCTGTAGCGAAGATAAAGGGGTACGAACACCAATCCTAGGCCAAACGTGCCGAGCAAAAGCCGTAGGTTATTTAGATGAGCCATTGCGAAAACCGTTGCACCGATCAAAACAATAGATGCAGGACTCAGTGCTAGGGAGCTCCTAGCCAAGTTTCTCACAACCAGAGCTTGCACCAGAAACTGCTGGATTATTCCCCAGATTGGATAGAGCACCAGAAGGATCCAGGCATGCGCCGGAAAAGTAAGCTTTCCACGGCTAGAGGCAAACCCTGCCATTGTAACTAAGATTGGCACCGACAGCAGCGTGGCCGTTAGGAAACAGCGGGAAAGATTTTTGCCTCGGAAACCCCAGTTATCCATAGCAGTTGAATCATTTTTAGCGTGGTTGTAAATGAAGACCAGCCAGAAGCATACGGCGGTTATGATGAAGACGCTCCGGGCCCCAAGGTACTTAAATACATAATAAAGAAGACCTGTTGCGACTACGGCAAATACTTCTAAGTTACTTGTGGATACTGACCTTAGGTCATAGCACTTTCCGCAAACTTTCCCGGAAGAAGGGACCGTATCACTTGTTAATGTTGTTAATGATTTAATGGGTTCGAGCCGAGCCATAATATTGAATCATTTAGATTGGAGTTTCAGAAACGGCCGTAATCAGTGCCGATATAGAGAATGCGGGGTCAGATATTGATTATTAATTGCTTTGTCACTTTCTGGCATCTACTTGCGACTGAGCCGCCGGATCAAAGCCAAAATCTAGGGTGCTCTCGAAAAATTCATAGATCTCACGGCGCATCCAGTTGAAGCCAAGGGGGGTCATCGACAGGAAGGATGTTTTGTGCCCGTACAAAAAGCTTATACGGGTAGGCCGTCCCAGCGCCTCCCACAGATCATCCCTTGCATCCCGAGGTATACACTCGTCTTCATGAGAGTCGAAGATTAAGATGCGGCTTGGATCTGCACGGCCCGGATAGTTGGCAGCGTCAATGGGCCAGAAGAGAGGCTCAATGGCTTGTTCGTAATCTGCGGCTGTCCACCCAAAGCGTTTCAGGATCTTTTCGCGCGGCCGGCCAACATCTCCGTCACAGGCAGCCAGAATGCGGTGAGGACGTGCTCCGCCCATCACCAGCACAACGGCTGCAAGGCGTGGCTCGTTTACCGTCGTCATAGCTGCAGTTACAGCGCTGCGGCTAAAGCCGATCAGGCCGATGCGTTCTCCATTGATTTCGTTACGCGCCTCAGCCCAATCCACCAAACGGCTGATGTCCACAATGTTGATGGCCTCCCGCTGCGCAATGCGGGCCATGTTCGACAGAAACTGCTCTTCGGTCCCGGACTCGCCAACGGCCTCCCACTCAAATATCTCGCTCTCCCCAAGCACACGCAGGATGTGCATGTCACCATTGCTGCGGCCCCTCAATGTAGATGCGATTTTCTTGGGTGGATAGGTCAGACCATAGCGAAAGCTGTCGCCCCAGATTGGCAACACAATGACCAGCGGCAGCTTACCGGCGGTGTTACTGCGGTAGTAACGGGCCTCGATGAGGTTGCCTTTTTGGCCGTTCTCGCCGATTGAAGGGATCCTGAGTTGCCGTACCTGGTAGGCCAATTTCTGGTCTTGCTGAAGAATACTATTCTCAAAAGGTACTGGCCCCTTTTCGTAAGCCAGAATGGGAGTCCTGGACTGTCGTTCTGGCCCAGTGCTGACGTCGGGCTTAAATGGCGTGTGGATGTGTGCGGTACAGCCGATCAGCGTGCCTACGAACAAGATTGTCAGGAAAAGGAGTGGTGACCTTGGTTTCATTGAAGATTCCAAGGATAGCGTAAAAATTATAATCATTTTTCCCACGCCAGAGAAAACTAGATCTATATTCAGCGCCTCTGTCCTTTAAGAGGGGTAGGTGGGCAAAGAGGATGACAGAGCCATTGCTGACCCTGCCATCGCTCTTGAACCAGTTTTTGTTAGTTGTTGAGATTCCGTCGACTAGGTAAGGCTCTGCTCAAAACCTGGTTACTATAACCCCTTTACCGTTAGCCGAACGCGTCGATTCAATTGGCGTCCCTCTTCTGTATCATTACTGGCCACAGGAAGCTCTTTACCATACCACACCGTCACCAGCCGTTTCTCGGCAATTGTACTGATATTTGCCTCTCCTGCTGAGAAAATCTCTGTCTGCATCAAAAAAGTCTTAACGCTTTCAGCCCGTTTCCGTGACAACTCTAAATTGTATTTCGGATCACCTGTGCCGTCTGAGAAACCTTCGATGACAACGTATGCTTCAGGAGTTTTCTCCAAAAACTTTGCCAGTGCATTCAACTTCTCGTTATACTCCGGACGAATATCAGCTTTGTTAAAATCAAACAGGATGTTATCGAGTTCTACGCCCACCACCTTGCTTATAAGCTCGGTCTCAACAATTGCCTTATCTCTGACCATATAAAGAGCTGCAACCGTATATTCTGACCTGCTGAGCACTGAATCAAAACTTACAACCCGTGAGCAGTCGTTTACCGAAGCGAGATCATTCACCAGTTTTTCGCCTTTGGGAGTCTGGGCTGAACTGATAATGTGAAAACAGACATCTTTGTATTTGGCTGCAATCTCTTGCGCTGCCGGAACAGGCCATATCTTTGGCTCGCTCAGGGTAAACTGGCCGTCTGAAAAAACAAAAACAGCCGTTGTACCAGAGGCCTTAGCAAGGATGGGATCAAGGTTTTTGATCGCATTTCCTAATGGTGTCGGCTGATTCTTGTAACTGATTGACGGTTGGTAACGCTCCATTTCGCTAATTGCTGCAGCAAATTTCTCTTTGTTAAATGGCTGCATTTCGTAGAAGCTT
>JASFKF010000022.1:0-9985 GCA_050118775.1 Syntrophobacterales bacterium | reverse complement strand
AGCAAATAGCCTTGCGGATCGGGAGACGGAGAGATCCCAAACCGATCCTTTTGACCATCCATGCGGTTCAAGCCCATGACAAAGGCCAGGTTTTTTATGGTTGTGGGGAATTGCTCTATTTGGTAAAAACTCTTCCTCCCCCCTTCCTGAGCGGCCCACCTCTCCGCGAATCTTCCAAGCCAATTAAGGTCTCACGACCAAAAGCCCCTGAGCCTGTTAAAATTGAATCCCCTGAAATGATTGGTTCTTTCTTGCTCGACCCCGCCAGAGACCCTGATCCAATGAGAAGAGAGAGGAGGAAAAAGGATAAAGAGCGCAAGCGTCAGAGGAGTCGCGAGCGGCGCCTTAAAAAAAGCGGGAGATAGAAGTCAGAGGTCGGAGGTCAGCAGGTCAAAGTTCAAGGTTCAAAGTTAGAACTTAACGATTATTACCGTTCACCGCTTACCGTTTACCAAAACAAAAAAAAGCGGGGCCGAAGCCCCGCTGTAAAGCTCCCACTGACCTTAACCGGCCCCACCCACAGGATTCGCTTTCGTTGCCAGTAACCTACTTGCGAAAGGAAGCGGTAGCAAACGCTTGCAGCCCTTAAGGCCCGCGGCCGGATAGCCTGTGGGAGTTAGATGTAGTTTACCTTCCAGCCTTTCAATTCGTCAACCTTTTTTGGTTTTTTATCTCACATCCAAATCGTAAAAATCGTAGAAGTCGTTCAAACCGTTCAAATCGTTATGCCGTAACTGGTTAATGGTAAACGGTGAGCGGTATGTGACGTTATTAGTTATCCGTTATACGCAAAAGATTAACCTGTACCTGATCTAACTTGGAATTTGAAACTTGGAACCTTGAACTTGAATCAACTGATCTCTGAGTTCTGCCCGCTGCCAACTCATCGTTGCCTCAACCACCCGATTCGTCGCTCTCCCCTTCTTGGCGTGGCTTGAGCTCCACTACCGTTGCTCCCCAGCCGCCAGATTTCGGCGAGGCGTTGTAGAAATCAGCAACACGTGGATCATGGGCCAGCAAACCGTGTACCCGGCGACGAAGTGCGCCGGTTCCTTTCCCGTGGACTATCTTGACAAGCAAAAGTCCATCTCTCTGGGAGACACGAATAAACTCCTCCACAAGTGACGGAACGTCCTTAGGTAAAAAGGTGTGTAGGTCTAAAGTGTCATCTAGACCTACTACCACCGGTTCCCTTTGCGATGAGGCAGCCATAACCTCCTCCCCCGCACCGGGTTGCCACTTAGCAATCAAAGAGCCATTTTGAGGGTGAGATGTGCTAGCCTCTAAAGTTATGGACTCTTGGCAAAAAGGGCAGTTAAACTTATTTCGGTGACGTATTCTTATCTCTTCACTGCAAAATGGACAGAAACCCACCAGAGTAGCGAAAATCTCCAGCGGATTATCTAAAATCAACCAAAGCAAGGCCAAGAGAAATAAAATGGAAAAACCTTTACTTTTTTCCCCTAACAAAAGGAATAGTCCAGCAACAAGGCAGGCCAGCACTAGAAACCATCGACAGACTTGTAGAAGTCCGCGATTAGAAACCCGGAAAGCTTGTTCTTTTCTCCCATTCAACTTTTTCTACCCCACTACTCCTCACCCCTTACCTATCACCCATTACCTATCACCCCAGTTGTTTCGAAACCATCTCTTGTAATTATGGGGCCCCGGGCATAGAATAAAAGCTGGAAAATGCAAAGTTTACAAAGGAGATGTTCATATGTGCAACAACCACCGTTTATCCTGCAGTTGCGGCCAGAGTCAAGCCAATCTATTGTTCAAGAATCACATTTTAAATCCCGGCGTCCTTAGTAACATCTTCTGTCCTAAGTGCTCAAGAAATGTAGATTTCGACGCTCAGTCCATGCTTGCTGACAACAATTGGATCTTGGAATTTGACCTAGTTATCGCCCGTGGTTGCTTACATCGAGCCAATATTAACACCCCTAATCTCGACCCAGAATTCATTTTTGATCAGGGCTATGCAAGTTGGAATGGTATTACACCCGATGAATTGGACCAGAGACTGGCGGAAAGGCAAAAAATAATTGGACTGGCAACTCAGGACATGCACCTCTACCTAGCCGAAATAAAACGGTGGGGCTCAGCCCGAGTTAAAAAGTTCCGTGAGGCTGGTTGGCGCAAAGCCCAGCTCTGTTAACTGCTCTCGTCGATCAAGGCGGTAACAAAACTGATTAATAATCGACTCAATCGCAGAGCATCTCCAGCTGGTTCTAAACCTCTGCCGTCTGGGGTTCCCTTGGTTTCCCTTAATTGTGGAGGCAATTCGAGCTGCATTCCCCTGCCAGGTGGGAGGTTAACCACGTTACTCGGGCTTTGGCCACTTAACCCCGAGGGTATGATCTTCGGGTCTGATATCCACTCATATTGGGAAAGGGCTGGCCGCGCAATCTCCACAAAACGCTGCACCATGCTCTCATGCAGGCCTCCTACGTAGGCGCGTTTTTGTCTGCGGCCGTGGCCGTGTATTGATATGGCAGTTTTCACATGGTTGAGGAATTTCACAACCAGAGCTCTTTCCTCAATTTTCATATCATGGCTGGGACGATGCAAGGAGAGATTTCCCCTGGACCGTCGGCCTGCGTAGACGTAAAGGCTGGCTCCGCTGTGATGGGCTACAAATCTTGCTATTTCCTCGGTGCCAGGCTCAATACCTCCACCGTGAATGGCCAAAAGACCCAATGACCCTTGGAGCCGGAGGTATTCCTGAACGTCTCCATTTTCAGCCATATAAATTAACTCCTGACAACATAAGGGAAACCATCGCCACATTTATACCAGAGAAAAAATACAGAGCAAGACTAAAGAATCCAGATGGAGAGGACCAGATTTCTTAGATTGTAATCAAAATCTAATTGAAGATACAAGCTAATATTTAACATTAACTTAATTATATAATTTATATTTATATTAATGTTTTAACTCATACATGAATAGAAGAAGATATCCCAGAAAAAAATACCAAAGTAAGGGCAAAAGAGGCCAACCGAGAGCGCAAAAGGATCTTCCTCGGTTTCGACCAAGGGCTTCCCGCCAACTTAAACCGCTCCTAGCAGAAATCGGGTTGCCCAAAGCTACGCCCTTTGTCCCGGACCCTTTCCAACTAAGAGCTCTAGAGGAATTGCGCCATGGTGACGTGTTGGTTGTCGCCGCTACAGGCTCGGGTAAGACCTGGATTGCTCTTCAGGCTATGGAACAGTTGCTGGCACAGGGAGAACGTAGCTGGTATGCCTCTCCTTTAAAAGCGCTGTCGAATTCCAAGTATACGGAATTCTGCCATAAATTTGGTAAAAAAAACGTTGGCATTCTCACCGGCGATCGCAAAGAGAATCCTCACGCGCCTGTCATTGTCGGTACTACCGAAATTCTCCGAAATCAGCTTTACGATGCTATGCACCGGGGAGAGGACCTCGAGGTTGATCTTGTAGTACTTGATGAAGCTCATTATCTGGGAGATGAGGATCGGGGGGTAGTCTGGGAGGAGGTTATAATTTATCTTCCGGCTCGGGTGAGGGTTCTACTTCTCTCAGCAACCATATCTAATGGAGCAGAGATTGCCGGCTGGCTGGAATGGTTGCGCCAGGTTCCATGTAGAGTTGTCTCAGCTCACCAGCGACCGGTGCCCATTCACCCACTCTTTATGTTTCCCACTGGTGAAGTCACACCTCTTATTCAGCGGAAACAAATGGCGGGCAAGGTTCGCCATTTTCTCCGCAATAGCCCGAGGGCCGGAATTACTCCTCGTCAGGGGGTTGCCAACTTCTCCCAGATAATTAATGGGCTCCGTCACCTCAACATGTTGCCTGCTATTTTTTTCCTGAAGTCGAGAGCAGACTGTAACCAGGCTTTACTCGCCGCATCTCCGCGTCTTCATCCACATGAGAGAGAGGAGGAAGATCGTCGCTTTCACAAGAAACTGCGGCAACTGCTGCAAACTCATAAATACCTGAAAGGCCACCGACAGCTGTCTTCCCTTCGAAAAGCCCGGGTGGCAGCCCACCATGGAGGTCAGCTACCGCAATGGAAGGGGCTGGTGGAGACCATGATGAAAGAAGGACAGCTCGAGGCGATTTTCTCTACCTCGACTGTGGCAGCAGGTGTCAATTTTCCAGCCCGCACCGTGGTTCTCTCCCAAAGTGATCGTTTCAACGGCCGCACATTTGTTCCCCTTAGTGCAACTGATCTCCTCCAAATGACCGGCAGGGCCGGACGGCGAGGTATGGACAAGGTGGGCTTTGTTGTTGTGCTGCCTGGTCCTTATCAGGATCCTCATCTCATCATAGATCTCCTGCACTCATCGCCTGAACCCATAAATAGCCAGATCCATATCACCTTCTCCATGGTTTTGAATTTACTCCTCTCCCATCGACCGGAAGGAATAAGGAATCTACTTGCTCGCTCCTTTGCCACTTACCAGAATCTGGAGGAGCGGAGAGAACTTGTCGAGGATTTGAGACAACTAGAAAAAGACCTGAGTGCTGAACTTGGGGAAGCTCAATGTGACGATTTGGATATGGTTTTGCGAACCCTGTCCAAAAAACGCGAGTTGGAGCGGCAGCTTAAACAAACTCAACTGGAGCTTCGTCGGAGTTGGGATCTTCTCTGCAAACAGGCCTATCTTACCCCTGGAAGGCTCTTTCAAAACAAAAAGAGAGACTTCTTCGTCGCCTTGGGGAAGGAGAGCCGAGGAGGGGCAGAGGGGATTACTGCCCTTCGGGTGGGATCAGGTTTGCGCCGCGGTCGTATGCGCAAAAGATGGCTGCGTTTCGACAAGGTTGCTGCCTTGCTGGACGTTTGTTTTGATCTAACTAATTCCAATAAACTAGAGCTTTGGCTCAAATCAATTCTCAGCAAGCCCCTTGACACTTATCCTCAGCTTGAAATCAAAGAACCTCTCCCCTCCCCCCAGCAAGATGATTGGCAGACCCTAAAGACCCGACTTGAAGACCTTGAGGCTGCCATTGTAGACCTTCCTTGCCCACAGTGTGCTCATCTAAAACGATGCGAGTCACAGAGACGGGGTGATTTCACCAAAAAAATAAACAAAATCTTAGATTTGCGCCAGCGCGTGGATCAAGTGACTAATCAAATTTGGTACGAGTTCAATCGTCACTTCGACTTCCTGCGAGAAGAAGGTTATGTGAATGAGGCGGGTCGTTTGAGTGCCGACGGCGTCTGGGCTTCACAGCTGCGGCTCGACCAGCCATTGCTGGTAGCTGAGTCTATCCGGCGTGATGTCTTTCCCCACGATGACCCAACCATGCTAGCCGGCCTCATAGCACCCTTCGTCAGCGATCGGGATAGTCACGACGACCCGGTAGAACAACTCAATCTGCAGCATCCAAAGCTGGGGCAGGCATTCGCTAAGATGGTCTCGGCCTTGCATCCTCTGCGCCGCCGCTTGCGTGCCCAGGGTTTTGTCTTTCAGGCTTTATCCTTCTGGCCCGCGGCTGCTATCTACTCTTGGATAAGAGGATCCACCTGGGAAGAACTGGTGGCGATTTCCGGTCTCGACGAAGGCGATCTGGCTATGCTGATTTATCGTACCGCTGACAGTCTCCGACAATTAGAAGGTCTTAGCCAAACTCACCCACGTCTGGCAGCCAGTGCTACCGAGGCTATCGAACTTTTATTACGGGAGCCAGTTGTAATACCTACCTGATATTCCTTCTTCGCATAGCGCAGAGCGCAAAGTGCACAGCTAAACAGCATGGAGCAAAAGCGTAGCTGTAAGCAAATGATTTATCTAACTTCAGTGGGGTTAGATTCAAAGTTAATAGCGAGACGGGGATTACAACAAAGGCAGGATGTAGGTGTTGATAATTTCAAAATTTGAAATCCTAAATTACCAAAGTGCTTAATGCATAGTTTTTGTGACGCTATGCGCCATGCCCTTGGCGAAAGAATCAGCCTAGTTCCAGAATCTTCTCTAACTTGTAATAATCCTCATCTTTTAAAGCAAGGAACTTGAGACCCATACCTGTTGGATGAAAGGTAGCCTCCAGAGGATGGACCCACACCACTTCGGCCAGGGCGGTGACTGACTCCAGTGCCTCGGGCAATTCGATGGTGACATACATCTCGTAGCCAACTTCATAAGGTGTTGAGGTCTCGACCGAGATCCCGCCTTCGGATATATCTCTGAGACCCCCCACATAAGTGCCGCCGTTATTAGATGTCTTCACATCACCAGTCATGTTCTTGCGTTTAGAACGCCGAGATTCTTTCATTTTTCACCATCTAGTCTTACTCAGAGTCTTTCTTCTTCACGATTACTTCCTGGACATCAAGGGTGATAGGACCAGAAAGGTACCCGCTCACTGCCTGCACAACTAGTTCTTTCAGGGTAATCCCCTCCAGGGCAGCGCGAGATTTGGCCTGTTCGTGCAAATCATCAGGAAAGTTCTTGAGATTCAATGTGGCCATGCGTCATCCCCCCAGCAATTTGCATTTAACTCACACAATTTATGAAAAGGTGTTGTGAGATCGTAAGAATTTGACAAGATTATCAGGGCTGAGAAGAGAAGGCAAGTTTCATTTCAGATTTGAGATGTTAGGTTTTACATTCGCTGCCGCAATGTCCGAACTCGCATTTTGGATGTAGTTTAACCACCAATAGAATATACATGAACTATGGCACGTATGTTGCTTAAATCCAGCATGTTAGATGATTTCACCCCACGAAAAGAGTCTGCAATCATGAACCAGGTGTTGGCAAACCTGTGTGGTCTATTATTCATTCTTCTCGGCTCCTGCTGGGGCGCTGCCGTGGGATCGTGGCTCTCCGGCAGCCTAGGAGCAATGTTTGGACTGATAATAGGGTCTATGTGGGGTTATCATGTGGCGGAAGGATACGCATCATTACTCAACACCCAAAAAGATAACACCAATGATGGTCTACTAGTCGCACTATTGTCCCAGTCAGAAAGTCCACCCTTGTCCCCTTCAAAGCGGTCTTGGTTCTCAAGAATCTTAGGTCGTAAACCAGTCAAACAATCCTTTTGTGAATCCTACAGCCTCGAAGAAATTCATCGCCGACTCAAGATGATAAATTCTCAAATCTGGCTGGAGTTGCGTCAGGGAGTCCTCTCAAGCTGTCATGCAGGACTTTACAGTGTGCACCTTGAAGAAAGTGGGAAATCTCTAGATTGGAGAGAGATAAATCGCCGGACTGTAGCCGCGCTGCACCGCTTTGAAACCGCCATGAGTGAAGAAGAACGGAGGGCCAGTCTTAACGAGGCACTTGACCGTATAGGACAAAAGCTTCTCCTTGTCCAAAAAGCTGCTATGCGCAAGGCTGACAAATTGAATCAGGAAGAAGAGCAAGAAATTCAAAAAAATGAGGCGGAACTATGGCGCCTTTCCCGTTTCGCCCGCACATCTACATCTCAAAACTAGTAAAATCTACCTCATTATTACTTCTTCTCCTTAACCTGCCGTAAATCAAGCAGATTGATTGATTTGGCCCAACCAATTCAAAAGATCCTTCCTCTTTCAGTCGGTATGAGTATACTGGGGGTCAGAGATCAGAGGTCAGAGGTCGGAGATCAAAGGAAAAGTTATGCCCAAAGTGAACGCTGAGATACTCATCGTCGGTGGGGGTATCATTGGCCTTACGATAGCCAGAGAGTTGATCGCAAAGGGATACGAACACCTTGTTATAATTGACAAAGAGAAGTATTTAGGTAAACACGCTTCCGGCCGTAATAGCGGAGTCCTGCACGCAGGTATCTACTATACTCCAGATAGCTTAAAAGCCAGATCATGCCTAAATGGCAATTTCCTCATGCGGACCTACTGCAAGGAGAAAGGACTGCCAATACTGGAGACCGGAAAGGTAATTGTCACAAGAAGTGAGAAAGAAATTTCGACTTTAGAAGAGCTTTATCGGCGGGCACTTGCCAACGGGGCCAAGGTTGACATGGTGAGTGAACAGGAACTCACTGAAATCGAGCCCAATGCCAAAACCGTTCAGAAAGCCATCTATTCCCATCACACCGCTGTTGTCGACCCCAAAAAGGTCGTACTGAGTCTGGAAAAGGATCTTGCTGCCTCGGGAAAGGTTCAGTTTCTTCTCAGTTGGGGCTTTTTGGGGATTAAGGAAAGTTCAACTGCCATCACTAGTGGCGGTGAGATTGAATTCAAGCGCTTCATCAACGCTGCCGGTGCTCACTGCGACCGAGTGGCAAGAGCCTTCGATCTGGGTTCTAACCTCAGGATGATCCCATTCAAGGGCATTTATAAAAAACTGAAAAAAAACAAAGCGCACTTGGTGCGGGGAAATATCTACCCGGTTCCCGACATTCGCAATCCTTTTCTCGGGATTCACTTCACCCGAAGTGTTCATGGAGAAGTATATTTAGGCCCAACCGCTATTCCGGCGCTAGGAAGGGAAAACTACGGCATCTTGCAGGGAATCGATGTAGAGGCGTTCTCCATACTTTTCCGAGATGCAGTTCTTTTCTGTGCCAACCCCAAGTTCAGAGATGTGGCTCTCACGGAGCCAAAGAAATACTTGACCCCATTTTTCTTTAACAGTGCTTCAAAACTTGTGAAGAAGCTAGATCCGAGAGACATCGAACCAGCAGATAAGGTGGGCATTCGGGCACAACTGGTGGATTGGCACAAAAAAGAGCTGGTATTGGATTTTCTCGTACAGCAAGAAGGAGAGAGTATCCATATACTTAACCCTGTCTCTCCTGCCTTTACCAGCTCCATGGATCTCGCACGAACCATCGTACGAGATTATTTTGATTAGTGAGAGGTAAACAGTAAACGGTGAACGGTAAATCGTTGAAGCAGTTAAAATGGTAGAAATCGCCAATAGTAGATGATGAATGGTAAAAAAGATTTCTGATCTCACATCCCACATCCCACATCTCAAATCCGCAATCCGAGATCCGAAATCTGAAATCCGAAATTCTATAGTGCCTAGTTCTCATCGCTGCCTGCTGCTAACTGTCAGCTGTATTTCCTTATGCCCTACTCCGTGCCCTGTCTTTTCAGTTTGGACATCCATTGGGAAACAGATTTTTTGGGCGATGTTTTGTCCTGAGGAACATGAACAAGGTGGAGATTGGCGTTTAGCCATTCCCTGTCATCTTTGCTCATCCTGTCGCGCCCTATCATCTTTTCCTCTTTCAGCAACATCTTGACTTTCTCTCGCTTAAATTCCTGAGCATGGACTGCTTTTCTTAGCTCGAATAGGTCCTGTCCCCGCATTACTCCCTGTTCGGTAAAAGTAAACTCCTCCAGTATCAACTTGCCGGGTCCCCACACATCTGAATGAGCCTCCTGCATTGCTACATAGTCTGTCAAAATGGCCTCAACCACTTCATGCCTGGAAATGTTGAGCACAGAGCTGTAATGGTCAACTAATGCCTGGACGGGACCTTCAAAATCCGTGGAAAGCATTACTTTTTGTCGTGCCAGATCTGTCATGGACACACCCTTGCTCTGGGCCTCTGCCTCTAACTTCTTCCATGTTTCTTCAGGAAGCCTGAATCCTAAAGTTTTACTAGCCATGGCTAAATACCTTATTTTATTCATTGTTAACATAATCGTTAGCAGATATTTTTGCTAACACCATAGTTAACAAATGCTAACATTTAAGTTAACGGCTGTCAAGCGGGATATCTAGAATGGATTTTCTCGGATGGTTTGAATCGATGTGGGAAGGTATAGGGCACAGAGCATAGGGCATAGGGAAAGAAGCGAGATGGGCGAGACGGGAGGTCGAGCGAGACGAGGTCAGACGACAGATGACAGAAGTCGGAGGACAGAAGTCGGAGGTCGGAGATCAGTGAAAAGCGAGTTAAAGATAGGGCTTTTGCGTATAACTTATAACATATAACGAACAACGTCTCATACCGTTTACCGCTTACCGTTCACCGTTTACCCTCAAGCATTTCAATTTTACATTCCGTCAAAAGTCTAATATGTTGCTCTTCCTCAGCAATTATTT
>JASFKF010000021.1:0-10034 GCA_050118775.1 Syntrophobacterales bacterium | reverse complement strand
TAGTAGGTTAATTGAAAGGGCAAACAAAATATGCGGGATCCCCGGCAAAGAGGGAGATCCCGAAGTGTGTAGCACGGACAATCTAACTTGAAGCGAGGTAACTGTAAATGGGCATCTGGGTTTCCTTCTTTGCGGTTATTGCACTCGTCTTAATCCCTTGGGTGGGGGCGCAAGGAGCCGGCCAATATCTGTTCGGGATAGTTATCCCTTATCTGGCCGTGCTGATTTTCGTCATAGGGTTTATCTACCGGGTGGTTCAGTGGGGTAAGACCCCAGTACCCTTTAAGATTCCCACCACCGGGGGACAGATGAAGAGTCTTCCCTGGATCAAATGGAGTCCCCTTGACAATCCTGCCACTACTGGCGGTGTGGTGGGCAGAATGGCCCTCGAGGTGCTTGCCTTCCGGTCCCTCTTCAGGAACACCAGGGTGGAACTGAGGGATGGACCCAAGGTCAGCTACGGCTCCAACAAGTGGCTGTGGGTGGCGGCACTGGCATTTCATTATGCCTTTCTCGTCGTCTTCATCAGACACTTCCGTCTTTTTATGGAGCCTGTTCCCGGTTTTGTTGGTCTGTTGGAGAGCGTCGATGGCTTTATGGAACTGGGGTTGCCGCGGCTGATGATCAGCGGGGTAGTGCTGTTGCTGGCCGCACTTTATCTGTTTCTGCGGAGAGTTGCGGTGCCGCAGCTTCGCTACATTTCCCTTGCCGCCGACTATTTCCCTCTCTTTCTTATCATCGCCTTGGCTGGTTCCGGCCTCCTCATGCGCTATTTCATCAGGGTTGATATCACCAGTGTCAAGGAGTTGATCACCGGTTTGGTGAGCTTCCGCCCCACCATTCCGCAAGGGATAGGAGTTATCTTTTTTGTCCACCTGTTTCTCCTGTCGGTGTTGATTGCCTATTTCCCCTTCAGCAAACTTATGCATGCAGGTGGGGTTTTCATGAGCCCAACCAGAAATATGGCCAATGACAACCGGGTAAGTCGGCACATCAATCCCTGGAACTATCCAGTCAAAGTTCATACATACTCTGAGTACGAAGATGAATTCAGGGAAAAGATGAAAGAAGTTGGACTCCCAGTTGAAAAGGAGTAGAGATGTCAAAGGTTGCACCCCCAGAAGAACTCTCTCGAGTAGATTATAGCGCTCCCAAAAAAGGGTGGATGGACTCGCCTGTCGAATTCAAAGAAGGCAGGTGGTGCTACGGTTCCAAGCCAAAAGACCACGAGGTCATAGGTCTGCCCAACCCTAGGGCTTGGTCGCCTGGTGACGAGGACTGGAAACTGCCGGATAATTGGCAAGAGATCTTTCTTGAGGGTATGAGAGAGCGGCTGGACAAGTTCCGCTCTTTCAGGCTCTTCATGGATATCTGTGTAAGGTGTGGTGCCTGTGCAGATAAGTGTCACTTCTTCATTGGCTCGGGCGACCCCAAAAACATGCCTGTGCTAAGGGCAGAGCTTCTTAGGTCAGTTTATCGCGGCGAATTCACCAATGCCGGCAAGATTCTGGGGAAACTTGCCGGTGGGAGAAAGCTCACCTACGACGTCTTCAAGGAGCTATTCTACTATTTCTTCCAATGTACTGAATGCCGCCGCTGTTCACTTTTCTGTCCCTACGGAATTGATACGGCTGAAATAACCATAATCGGGCGTGAACTGCTCAATCTTTTGGGCTGTAACATCGACTGGATCACTGGCCCTGTGGCCAACTGTTATCGCACCGGCAACCACCTGGGCATTCAACCCCACGCCTACCACTCCATGCTGGAGTTTTTCTGTGAGGAGATCGAGGAGGTAACAGGCATCTTGCCCGAGCCCAGTTTTAACAGGAAGGGAGCCGAGATCCTGTTCATCACCCCGTCAGGTGATGTATTCGCTGACCCGGGAACCTTCACGGCCATGGGTTATCTCATGCTATTTCATTATTTAGAAGGTATGGGACTCGACCTCACCTGGAGCACTTATGCTTCCGAAGGCGGAAACTTCGGTTATTTCACCTCCCATGAGATGGCCAAGAGGCTAAATGCCAAGATGTATGCCGAGGCCGAGAGGTTGGGGGTCAAGTGGATTCTCGGTGGCGAATGCGGCCACATGTGGAGGGTTTGTAATCAGTATATGGACACCTTCTGGGAACCCCCCAAGAGTCTCGAGGTACCGGTTTCACCCATCACCGGCACCCGGTTCGAGCAAGCCAAAGAACACAAGATGCTTCACATCTGCGAGTTTACTGCGGACCTGATCAAGCACGGCAAACTGAACTTGGATCCCAGCCGCAACGACATATATAAAGTAACCTTCCACGACTCCTGCAACCCGGCCAGGGGCATGGGACTCTTTGAGGAGCCGCGGTACATTATAAACAACGTTTGTAATAACTTCGTGGACATGCCGATAAACACCATCAGGGAACAGACCTTCTGCTGCGGTGGTGGATCCGGCCTGAACACAGATGAAATCATGGACCTGAGGATGAGGGGAGGCTTACCCCGGGCAAATGCAGTAAATTACGTACATGAAAAACACGGGGTAAACTTGCTTTCTTGCATCTGTGCCATTGATAGGGCCACCCTGCCGCCGATGATGGAGTATTGGGTCCCGGACGTGGAAGTCAGTGGCGTCCACGAACTTGTGGCCAATGCCCTGGTGCTGGAGGGGGAGAAGAAGAGAACCATGAATCTTCGTGCCGAAGAATTCCCCTGGGTCGAAGAAGAGGAAGAAGAGGCTGAGGAGGAAGCTTTAGAAGTAAGTTTAGAAGCGGCTGAAGAAACAGCCGCAGAAGCAGTTGAAGAAGCAGCCGAAGAGGTTGCTGAAGAGGCAGGGGAAGAAGAAGCGGAGGGTGAAAAGTAATGTATAACAAAGGGAAAATCATCGCCGGGCTCGTTATCTTTGTTGTCTTTTTCACCTCACCCTTTCTGTACGGTTTGGTGAAATCCGGCCCGCCGCCTGAGCCTGAGCTTTCTCCCAAGGCGAAGGAGGCGAAGCTGTGTGTGGAAGCCAAAGAGTATATGGTGGAATCGCACATGCAAGTGCTCAACGAGTGGCGGGACGAGGCTGTTCGCAATGGCAAGCGGGTCTACGTTGCCACAGACGGGAAAGAGTACGTGGTGAGCTTGCAGAACACCTGTATGGATTGCCACAGCAACAAGAGCAAATTTTGCGATCAGTGCCACAACTATGCCGGAGTCAACCCTTATTGCTGGGAATGTCATATCGAGCCGAAGGAGAAATAGTGATGGAGAGGAGCAGAAGACGCTTCTTAAAGATACTCGGAATATCCACCCTGGGTCTGGGAACGATTTCCTCGGTGGATCTTTTGGCCATGGTTGGTGAAGGCGAGCCTGTTTACAACCGGACCCCAGAGGCTTTGGTAGGAAAGAGATGGGCCCTGGTGGTGGACGCGAATAAGCTTGATGAGGAGACCACCCAAAAGGCCATAGAGGCTTGTCACCGGGTCCACAACGTGCCTTCCTTCGATGACGAGGAAGAGATCAAATGGATCTGGACTGACCAGTATGAACACGTCTTCCCGGGGCAGGAGCACGCCTACCTCGCCGAAGAAATTGAAGAAAAACCTTTTCTGGTGCTCTGCAACCACTGCGCCAATCCGCCTTGTGTGCGGGTGTGTCCTACCAAAGCCACCTGGCAGCGGGAAGACGGGATTGTGATGATGGATCAGCATCGCTGCATTGGTTGCCGCTACTGTATGGCCGGATGTCCTTTTGGGGCTCGAAGTTTCAACTGGAAAGATCCCAAGACTACTTACTGGCAGGAGCATGAGCCGCCCAATCCCACATACCCGGTACGTGGCAAAGGGGTGGTGGAAAAGTGCAACCTCTGCGCCGAACGTCTGGCGGAGGGCCAGATTCCGGCGTGTGTTGAGGCGGTTAAGGATAGCAAGGCAATAGTTTTTGGTGATCTGGAAGATCCCAACTCGGAAGTGCGCGAGTTGCTTCGAGAGCACTTTGCCATTCGGCGTAAACCAGAACTTGGGACAAATCCCAATGTCTACTACATAGTGTGAGGTGGCTATGCTTGAGACTGCTCTTAAGGGAAGCAAGAAATACTGGGTCTTAGTATTGGTTTTGTTCGGTCTCCACGGGGTAGGCGCCACAGCCTTTCTATACCAGTTCACAAAAGGTTTGACCGTAACCGGCATGAGCAGGGACGTTTCCTGGGGCATCTACATTGCCCAGTTCACCTTCCTGGTCGGAGTGGCCGCCTCGGCAGTAATGGTGGTCCTGCCCTATTACCTGCACAATGTCAAAGAATTCGGCAAGATCACAATTCTTGGAGAGTTCCTGGCTGTTTCCGCAGTGTCCATGTGTTTGATGTTCATCCTGGTGGACCTGGGCAAGCCCACGCGCATGCTAAACGTCATCCTGCACCCGACCCCCAATTCCATTCTTTTCTGGGACATGGTTGTTTTGAACGGCTACCTCTTTCTGAACATTGTTATAGGGTGGGTGGTGTTGAGTGCCGAGCGTAAAGAGGTGCCACCGCCTAAATGGATCAAGCCTTTTATATATGTTTCCATACCCTGGGCTGTTTCCATCCACACAGTTACCGCATTTTTATATGCCGGTCTGCCGGGGAGGCATTTCTGGCTCACCGCCATTATGGCCGCCCGATTTTTGGGTTCAGCTTTTGCAGCCGGTCCGGCGCTTCTCATCCTCCTCTGTCTCATCGTCAGAAAGGTTAGCAAGTTCGATCCCGGCAAAGTGGCTATTCAAAAGGTGTCCAAGATTGTGCTGTATGCCATGATAATTAGCATATTCTTTGTGCTCTTGGAGCTTTTCACCGCCTTCTACAGCCAAATACCCGGACACACGCACGCTTTTGTCTACCAGTTTGTGGGCTTGCATGGTCATGGCAACCTGGTTCCCTGGACCTGGGCTTTTGCTATCCTAGCGGTGATCGCCACGCTGATGTTGCTTGTTCCTTCAATAAGAGAAAACGAGACCACCCTGGCAATAGCCTGTGCGCTGGTTTTTATCTCCCTGTGGATCGAAAAAGGGATTACCCTGGTCATTACTGGTTTTATCCCCAATCCCCTGGAGAGGATAACAGAATACGTACCCACCATTCCCGAGATAGCAATCACCATTGGAGTGTGGGGTACTGGGTTCCTGGTTCTGACCATTCTTTACAAGGTAGCGGTTTCGGTTAAGGAAGAACTGGGCGCCTAGGCAGTTCGTTTCGCAATGCAAACAAAAAGGCTCATGTCTGTAAAGCATGAGCCCTTTTTAATAGAGCTATATAGATTATAGTAGTCAGTAGCCAGTAGTCAGTAGCCAACAGGCAAAAGGCTCACGGCTCACGGCACAAGGCGAAATCCACAATCCCACATCTCACATCCCACATCTCATATCCCAAATCCGCAATCCGCAATTACCAAACGTTCTTCTCCTCGATAACCAGTTCCCGTCCTTCCCCGGGGTACACCTTCCTTTCCTCAGGTGGGGTGGGTTCCGCTACTTCAGGCCAGTGATTAGGCTGCGGTTCAGGTCCTTCTCGGGTGACATTGGAGGGAGCGGAGTCCACCATACTTGGGCTTTTTCTAATATCTACGGTTTCCACATTTAGACTGAATTCAATGGGAATGCCGTTAGGATCGAAAGAATATATGGAGTGAATAAAACCGTGGTCTATTGGTTCCGATACCCAAAACCCGGCAGCAGACAATTTGTCCTTGATTTCATAAAGATCGTCTTCGGACTCAACCCCAAAAGAGATGTGGTCAAAGACGACTGCTCCTGAGGTAGGGTAGCCGTGGTCTTTCTCCTCTAGGGGCTTTACCTCAGGCCACTCAAAAAAGGCAAGAAGATCGTTATCGGAGATTTCAAAAAAATAATGTCTGTATCCAGGTTTGCCCAGGCCGGCAACCAGTCTCATCCCCAATAGGTCTCTCCAGAACCGTATGGTTTTGTCCATGTCGCCAGTTACCATAGCCAAATGATTGATGCCGTTGAATTTGATCATAACTCCTCCAGGTTGTTCCGCCTGAGGCGGATCAGTGGTCCGTAGTCAGTTGTATCCGAATTATTCCAATTTTGGAAGTAGGGCGGGGTTACTAGGCACTATGCACTAGGCACAGTTGGACGACACGGGGATGCGGAGAAACGGCGAGACGGAGATTAGAGATTTTGAAAATCCGCAATCCGAAATCCGCAATCCTACCCTATGCTCCATGCCCTATACTCTAAGGCCTTGTGCCTTGTGCCTTGTGCCTTGTGCCTTGCGCCTGTCGCCTTTCATTTCTTTTTTTGCAAAATTCTTCACAAAAGGTTGACAAAAGAAAATCTTCACGATATATTGGGCGCCGGTGAAAAAGCATAACGGTTTTCTGTTCCTAACATCTTAATTTCACTTGCGATTTACTCTGAGTATTGAGCCCGCCTTACGGTAAGGAGAATCCACTACATTAGGAGGTGACAAGTCCATGTGGCAAGTAACTGTAGATAAGGAAAAGTGTACAGGCGACGAGGAATGTGTGGATATCTGCCCGATGGATGTCCTTGAAATGGTTGACGGCAAGGCCGAGCCGGTAAATATGGAAGACTGCGAGGGATGCGAGAGCTGTGTTGAGGTCTGCGAAGAAAACGCGATCACAGTAGAAGAGATTTAAGGGGCAACAACATAAAGCAGTCTCGTAGAGGATCTCAGGAGTTAAAACCTCTCAAGAGAAGTCCCAGCTGTTTTGCCCATCCCTGATTAGAGCGAATCAGTATTCAGGCTTTCATTAAGCTCTTGTCTAGGACAAGGGAGTCATCTGTATTTTTTCAATCCAGCAAAGCCAAAATGACTGGGAGCAAAGATTAAATTCAGCTTAAAACGCATAAGGAGGTGTTCAGCAGATGTGGGAAGTAACCGTGGATAAAGATAAGTGCGATGGCGACGAGGAATGTGTGGAAGTATGCCCTGTGGATGTGTTTGAGATGGTTGATGGCAAGGCTGACCCGGTTAATGCCGAGGAGTGTTTGGGTTGTGAGAGCTGCGTTGAGGTTTGCGAGTTTGAGGCCATTACGGTCGAAGAGGTTTAGCAATTTTAAAGAAAGGCGTATCTTATTTTTTCTAAAGATTTAAAGCCGGAGTTCCCGAGAAAAGGAGTTCCGGCTTTCTTTTCAAAGCGGTCAGCTTTCAGCGCTCAGCTTTCAGCAAGAAGAAATCGTCAGGAGTGTCAAATTATTCCCTCGCGTTCAGGACCTCAAGGGAAACTTCATTATCTGGTGACTTTTTTCCTTTAATATTTTAGACATATTAGCTCATTTTAGATCACTTTAGGCACCTTCCAGAGAGATAGACATAAGCCACTAGGAGGAATGAAGACATGTGGAAAGTAACCGTGGACAAGGACAAATGCACAGGCGATGGTGAATGTGTAGACGTATGTCCTGTAGATGTTTACCAACTGGTTGAAGGCAGGGCTGAACCTGTAAATGAAGATGACTGCCTGGGCTGCGAGAGTTGCATCGAGGTCTGCGAATTTGATGCAATTACAGTGGAGGAAGTCTAGCTCCGCTATAATTGATGTGCGATGTGAGATGTGCGATACGGGATAGGGGCACTGACGCATGCATCTCAAATCTCATATCACACATCCCAAATCCAAAAAAAGCCGGAGTCCCAAATTGGGCTCCGGCTTCTTGAATTCAAACCCACACTGCCCAAACCATCAAGAAGTGTTGTTGGATCTTTTACTGCTTGGGATGGCACTGGATACAGGTGGTAGGGATCTTACCGTATTTTGCCTTGTCTTTCTTCTTTAAATCTTTGTGGCACCCCTGACAATTTCCGTGGTAGGCGAGTTTCAGGTTGAGCTTCTGCTGGGCCTCGGGAAGCTTCTTTTCGCCTTTGATTGTTGGCTCATTGTGGCATTCCATGCACTTCTGGACTTTATCTCCTTCTTTCCAGACGTTTTTGCCATCTTTCATCACGTGATGGCAGTCAGTGCATTTTGCCCCGTATTCTGAGGAATGTTTTTTGTGAGAAAATTCAACCCCGCTTTTGGTATGCTCCTTCCAGAGCTTTGATTTGATAACGAAGTGATCTGGTACCTCTTGAGCCGCACCGCTCAAACCTAAAAAAACCACAGTACCCATCAACACCGCAACCGCTAGAACTGTAAGGAAACGTTTACCCATGGTTAGGTTCCACCCCCTTTCTGTTTATAGAGACAGTAACTGGTCTATTTACGTTCCAAAAAAGATTCAGCCCACTTCGTATTATTGGGCTGAATCTAGAATCCCACAAGTCAAGCTCTATAGCAGCATGTGAAAGTTTTGTCAAGCTGATTTCGCATATCGCAAAGAGAATAGCGCAGAGCTTCACTATGATGTCTGGCTAGCTGTGATTTATAGACAAAAATTGTTTTTAAATTCCGCAATCCGCAATTGGGAACCCGGCCGAAGGACAATTCCGGTTATTAATTTCGAAATTCGACATTCGCAATTCGAAATATTACCCCATGCTCTATGCCCCATGCCCCATGCTCTCCGCGGAGGTCTCTTCTTCTTCCAAATCCAGGGGTTTTCGAGCAAAAACTTTGGCAATCCAGATACTTAATTCGTAGAGAATCAAGAGAGGGCCGGCCATCATGACCTGGGTTACAACGTCGGGCGGCGTCAATATGGCGGCTAGCATGAAGATAATAAGGATCGCATATTTCTGCTTCTTTCTGAGCGTTTCCGCCGTAACCAGACCAAGCCTTGCAAGAAAGAAAGCAAAAAGGGGCAATTCGAAAATAAAGCCGAAGGCGAATAGCAGTTTGCTGGCGAACTTCAGATACTCACGTATACTGGGCAAGGCCCTTATGCTGTCGCTGGCAAAACCAATAAAAAACTTGAAACCAAATGGAAAAACTACGAAGTAGCCAAAAAGAGCTCCTCCCAGGAAAAAAACCGTGGAAAACAGGACGATGGGTAAAAGGGCTCTCCGTTCCCGATTGTAGAGGCCCGGGGCTAAAAAGCGCCAGAACTGGTAAATGATTACCGGAGAAGCCAGCCCGATACCAGTTAGCAGCGCTACTTTCAGGTAGGTGATAAAGGCCTCTGGAAGGGCAGTGAAAATCAACCCCTCGCCTGGCGGCATTACCTTAATTAGGGGCCGCATTAGAATTTCAAATATCTGCTTGGCGAAGAAATAGGAGATGACAAAACCGATTCCAACGGCTACAAAACAGATGATTAGCCGGCGGCGCAATTCTTCTAGGTGCTCGGTAAAGGGCATTTTGGAATCGGTTTCATTGGTCGCCATGGGGAGGTTTCTCCTCGGCTAGCTCGACATCTTCTGCCTTTCCCTGGTCGGAGTCCATGCTGGCGGTGTCATTTTGACCGGCATCCACTTCTTCCACTGGATCTGGAGGAATAGTTGCGTCGATGGCTGTGTCCTGAATTTCATCAAAGCTTTTCTTTAACTCTGAAAATTCGGTATTCGTTTCCAGGCTTTCCTTGAGTTCGTTGGTGGCCTTCTTGAATTCGGCGATGCCTCGGCCCAAGGCTCGGGCCAACTCAGGCAGTTTTTTGGGCCCCACGACAATAAGGGCTATGGCCAGAAGCAGGAGAAGTTCTGGCATGCCAATTCCGAACATTTTTTACATTCTCCTGTGGTGAAAAAAGAAAATTAGTAATAAAATAAATTATTTGGAGAAAAAGAATTGTAGTTGGTTTTACAAAGACTGTCAACTATTTAAGTATCGCAAGTCCTCATTGCAGGAACAGTTATAGATGTGGGATGTGCGATTTGGGATCAGCAATCATCTTCTGCCCTGATCTCACTTCTCACATCTCAGATCTCACATCGACTGAGGATTTTTCCTGTATATTCTTGTTTGTATACGATATTTTAATTCTCTAGGGAATTTATGTACCAGGAGAATTGCGATGGATCTAAAAGTAAAATGGTGGCTAGAAAAAGATGGCGGGCTGGTGCTCGGCAAGGGTCGATGTATGCTGCTAGAGGCTATCGACCGCGGGGGTTCACTTAGTGAAGCAGCAAGGATTTGCGGCATCTCCTATCGTGCTGCCTGGGGAAAGCT
>JASFKF010000020.1:0-10175 GCA_050118775.1 Syntrophobacterales bacterium | reverse complement strand
GGCAGCTTTGATTGAAATCTCCGCGGTCTCAAAGTCGCGGATTTCCCCAACCATAATAATGTCCGGGTCTTGGCGCAGAAATGAGCGCAGACATGCAGCGAAGGACAGCCCGATGGCTTCATGCACCTGCACCTGATTTATCCCACCCAGATTAAATTCCACCGGGTCTTCAGCGGTGGAAATATTCTCTGTTGTTTTGTTCAGTTCTGAAAGTGCACTATAAAGTGTTGTAGTCTTACCACTTCCCGTGGGTCCTGTCACCAGCACCATCCCAAAGGGCTTGTATATAGCATCTTTGAAATTAGCAAGTTGTTTTTCCTCGAAACCCAATTTTGTCATATCAAGTTGAAGATTCGACTTATCAAGAAGTCGAAGCACTACCTTTTCCCCAAACAGGGTGGGCAGCACAGAGACGCGGAAATCCATTTCCTTCCCCTTGGTCTTCAATTTGATCCGACCGTCTTGGGGAAGGCGGCGTTCCGCTATGTCCAGCCTCGACATGATCTTCACCCGCGATATAAGAGCATTCTTGAGTTTCATCGGCGGCTTCATAACTTCGTAAAGCACACCGTCAATCCGATAGCGTACCCGGAAGCTTTTTTCATAAGGCTCAATATGGATATCACTGGCCGCTTTCTTGATAGCGTCTACCAAAATAAGATTCACCAGTTTGACCACCGGCGCCTGCTCGGCTGCACTTTCCAGTTCACCAAGGTCTACGTCATCAGCACCCTCGACCACATCAACCCCGTCTTCATCGAACTCCTGCATAACATCTTCCAGGGCAGCACCTGCATCATAGAACCTGTCCATGGCGGATTTTATGGAACTTTCGGTGGCAACGGTGACCCGAATATTCTTTCGGGTGAGAAACTTAATGTCGTCAATGATGAATATATTGGAGGGGTCCATCATCGCTATGGTAAGCGTTTGTCCTTCCAGGGATATGGGAACTATTTTATACTTTTGGACGATATTCCCAGGGATCATCTCGATAACGTCAGGATCTACGTCCAGCTTGGAGGGATCAGTGGAGGGAACGCCAAATTGCTTGCTCAGGAACTCCATGAGCTCGGCCTCTTCGATGTATCCCATCTTGACGAGGTTGCTACCCAGCATACCCCCGTTAGCCTTTTGCTCCTGGAGTGCATTCTCCAGCTGTTCGGGCGTGATCAGGCCCTCACGCACTAAGAAATTACCCAATTTCTGCGCCATACGCCGACCCTTAACTCCTCTGGCAGGATCTTTTTAACTTCGGTCTTGGGCTATTTATGCAAAATACAGACCAAGGACCACACTATTGATCCCATCCAGCAAACCCAACCTTTTTATATGGCGAATGCGAGGTACTACCCGAAATCATTAATGATAATTTAAACTTAGGCAAATGATTTTTCTTTGTCAAGGTAAAACTCCTTGGCGCCAGGACTGAGGGCTCGTGGTATAAAGACATATCTATCCGCGGTGGCAGGAGGCGATTCGCAGCAATCCAGAGTGGTCCAGCCGGTGCTTCAATTGACGCATAAATTTTAGCTCAAGGCAGTTAGGGCCTCACTTAACCTGTCCATCCCTTGGTCGATTTGCTCCATGGAGATGGCGAAGGAGAACCGCAGACAGTTGTCTTCACCGAAGGCCACTCCAGGGACTACCGCTAAATGTACCTTATCCATGAGGTAAGCAGACAAGTCAAGAGAACCCCCTATGACCTGGTCATGGTAAGCACGGCCGTAATAAAAAGAGAAATTAGCGAAAATATAGAATGTCCCGGTGGGTCTGATTACTCTCACTCCCGGTAGACTTTCCAAGCGCGAAGTCATATGGTCGCGCCTTTTCTCGAATGCCTTTACCATTTCGTCCACACAGTGTTGAGGACCCGTAAGCGCTGCAACTGCTGCTTTCTGGGCTATGGAGTTGGGATTTGAGGTGCTTTGACTCTGAATCTTTGTTACCGCCCCTACCACCTCAGCCGGACCCGCTAAGTATCCGATTCTCCAACCGGTCATGGCGTAAGTCTTAGATACTCCATTTACTATTATCGTCTGCTTTCGCAGGTCGTCACCAACCATAGACAAATTGACCCAAGGCTGCCCTTGGAACATAATCCGGTAATATATGTCGTCGGATATCACCGGCAGACCATGCTGCAAAACAACCGGCGCCAGCTTCTCCAGTTCTTCTCTGGTGTAAGTGGTACCGGTTGGATTAGATGGGCTGTTTAAAATCAAACCTTTGCTTTTGGCAGTAATCGCCTCCTTGAGAACCTCCGGTCTGAGTTTAAACTGGTCTCCTTCGTAGGTAGGGACAATCACCGGAACTGCGTCTGCCAATCTCACAATGTCCGGGTAGCTAACCCAGTAAGGAGCTGGGATGAGGACTTCATCCCCAGGGTCAAAAAGTACTTGAGCTAGATTGTAGAGACTATGTTTAGCCCCGCAGGAAACCACGATTTCTTCTCGGCCGTAGGAGAGACCGTAGCTCCTTTGAAAATCTGTAATAATCGCATCTTTCAATTCATCAATGCCGCCAACAGTTGTGTAGCGGGTAAAGCCTTCTTTTATAGCATCAAATGCGGCCAGACATATGTGTTCAGGCGTGTCGAAATCAGGCTCTCCCACCCCGAAACTGATCACATCCACTCCGGCAGCTCTAAGGGCCTTCGCTTTCGTGTTTATGGTCAAAGTCGGTGAGGGTTGGATTTGTGACATCCGCTCAGAAAGTTTCATCATCGAATCTCCTTTATTCGTATAGGGCGCAGGACGTAGGGCATAGAGTAATCCATCTTGAGTAGTATACTCCGTGCTCCATGCTCTAGGCAGTACTCAATAGCGAACTTCTAACAAACAAAGGCCCCGGGCTGGTGCGGTCATTCCCGCTTGTTGGCGGTCGCGGGCGGCGAGAACCGCAGAAAAACCTTCTTCTGTGAGCTTTCCTGACCCTACATCCACCAGGGTGCCAACTATATTGCGTACCATGTGTCTGAGAAATCCATTGGCCTCAATAGTTATGAGCCGTGTATCGTCTCCAAGAGAAGTGATCTCGGTGGCCAAGATCACTCTCTCGGTACTGCGAACACTGCTCCCAGCTCCCTGAAATGATGAAAAATCATGCTTGCCTTCGAGGAGCCTTAAACATTGCGCCATAGTTCTCCACTTTAGAGGTCGGCTGATATGCCAAGAATATTGTCTCCCCAATGCCGGTGGTATTGGTCCGTTGTGAATCCGGTATTCGTAGACCTTACTGTGTGCCTTGAACCTGGCGTGAAAATCATTTGGTACTATGGCCAACTCCAGGGCAACGATATCCTCTGGAAGTAGACTGTTCAGACCGCGCAGAAGCCGGGCAGGCGGAATTTGGGTATTACTCAAAAAGTTTGCCACTTGGCCCCGGGCGTGCACCCCTGCGTCGGTCCGTCCGGCACTTAGAAGTCTAACTGGAGTTTGGGTCATAATTGCCAGGCGGGTCTCCACCACTTCTTGTATGGTCAGTAAACCCTTCTGGCGCTGCCAGCCGTGGTAGTTCGAGCCGTCATATTCGAGAACGAGTTTATAATTCTTTTTCTGGTCATGGGTCATTGGTCATAGGTGATTAGTCATGTATCATTTGTTTCACCGCGTCCCCCCGTCGTCCCTTCTCCTCCTCGTTCCGCAGTGCCTAGTGCGCAAAGCTTCCAGGCTTTGCGTCTATGGTTGCCAAACTCTCAACCTAAGGCCCTCATCCTCGTGAAAGCCGAACATCAAATTCATGTTGCAAATGGCCTGTCCAGCTGCACCCCTGGTTAGATTGTCGATGGCGGAGATAGTTATAATTCGACCGGTGCGGCTATCTATGCGCCAACCAATATCACAGAAGTTTGTTCCGCGGACATAAAGGGTAGATGGCAGTTGCCCCTGATTCAGCACTCTAACGAAAACCGCCCTTTCATAAGCTTCCTCGTAAAGACCGCTTATCTCTTCGTCGCTGACACCCTTAGAAAGGCTTGCATATAGAGTGGTTAAAATCCCCCTGGACATGGGAACCAAGTGGGGCGTAAACACCACTTTGACTGGTCTTTCGGCTACGGTGCTTAGTTCCTGCTCGATTTCTGGTGTGTGTCTGTGCTCCGCCACTTTGTAAGCTTTGAATCCCTCATTGGCTTCACAGAAATGAGTGGTAAGCGTTGGAGCACGCCCCGCACCGCTTACTCCTGACTTGCAGTCAGCTATTAGGCTATCAGGATCCACCACTCCAGCAGCCAGCAGAGGGGCTGCCGCCAAAATTACTCCAGTTGGGTAGCAGCCGGGATTGCCCACTAGATTAGCAGTTCGGATTTTGCCACCGTGAAGCTCAGGTAGCCCGTACACCGCCTCGGCTAGAAGATCCTTGGCTGTGTGCTCTTGGTACCACCTCTCATATATTTCCACGCTGCGGAAACGAAAGTCAGCACTTAAGTCCACCACTCGCTTGCCACCCCTGACCAGCGGGGCCACCACCTCCATAGCCGTCTTGTGGGGCAAGGCAACAAACACGCAATCGGCTACATCCACCAAACTTGCGAGATCTATTTCTTTACACTCCAGGGAGCAGATCTTTTGCAGAGCCGGAAAAACTTCACTGATTTGCTGGCCCACATAAGATTGGGAAGTGATCTCGGTTAGCTCCACCCTGGGATGCTGGAGGAGCAGTGTCACAAGTTCAAAACCAGTGTATCCCGTGCCGCCAACCACTGCAACGCGTATCTTCACCTTCATCCTCCGCCCTAGGGACTTGATTGTATTTCATCACAGCAATGTGTGGAAAGTATTGACCACAAAGTACACAAAGACCACAAAGGAAATCAAGATAAACCATTACTTCTACGGTCACCTATAGCTTGCTACACTACCAATCCCAAATAGGGTACCATACTGTTAACGCCATTACGGCTCAATCTATGCAAACAGTTACTATACTTTGTGCCCTTCGTGATCTTTGTGGTAAACTTTTCACTGCCCTCTCGACGATCGTCTCCCATCTCACAGAAAAAAAAAGGAGGGCCTAGCCCTCCTCCACAATCCCCAATGTTTTTTAGTCTAACGTTTCGAGTATTGGAATCTTTTCCTGGCTCCGGGTTGGCCGTACTTTTTGCGTTCCTTGACCCTTGAGTCACGAGTTAGGAAGCCTGCCTTTTTCAACAGAGGCCGAAAATCAGAATTCACTTCGAGGAGGGCCTTGGAGATGCCGTGTTTAATCGCACCGGCTTGGCCCGACATGCCACCGCCCCGGACATTGACATAAATATCGTACTTTCCCAGTGTCTCTGTTAACTCCAGGGGTTGACGGATCACCATCTTAGCCGTCTCGCGCTTGAGATACTCGTCAATGTGACGCTTGTTTATAGTGATGTTACCATCTCCCGGCATGAGCCATACCCGGGCGACGGCTGTTTTCCTCTTGCCTGTGGCATAATAACGTTCCTCACTCATTAACTAGCTCCTATTCTCAGTAGGGTAGATCAAGGGGCTGAGGCTGTTGGGCTTCATGGGGATGATCTGGTCCAGCATAAACCTTGAGTTTTTTATAAAGCTTGCGCCCAAGACGGTTTTTAGGCAACATGCCCCAAACCGCGTAACGCACCAGGTCTTCTGGTCTCTTCTCTCTCAGTCTCTTGGCGGTTATTGCCTTGAGCCCGCCCATGTAGCTCGAATGGCGATAGTAGGTTTTTTGCTCCCACTTCCTACCAGTCAATTTGATCTTTTCAGCATTAACAACAACGATAAAATCCCCTGTATCCGCGTGGGGTGTGAAGCTGGGTTGATGCTTGCCCCGAAGTCTGCTGGCCACTTGACTGGCCAGTCTACCCAAAGTCCGATTGGTGGCATCCACCAGATACCACTCGCGGTTCTGGGGAACAGTCTTAGCACTGATTGTTTTCATGGTTCAACTCCGCAAAGAAAAGTCACGAAACGGAGATATAACCATGCCTGGTGGCAGTTGTCAAGGAAAACTAGCATAACTTGAGGAAAAACATGGACCTCGCTACTCTGTCTCCTTTACCAAGATCAAAAAGTCTGAGCCTGCAGCTCACCAACTCCGTAAAGTTTTATGCCCACTGCGAACCGCTGATCGTCCGGTTCGTCCACGTAACTGAAGGAGATGCCCCAACATTGCCTCTCTATGATCAAGTTGTATTCGTTCTGGATCTTCTCGTTGGTGTCTAACCGATAGTTATAGCGAAGATTCAGAGAAACGCCCTCCCACAACTTCAGACCAAGTCTTGCGTCTATCTGATCCAGAAGGGTCTTCCCGTCTCGGTCCAGTTGCCTTTGGTAGTCAATATTCAGGCTATCCCCTCGGTTGTCCCGAAGGTTCGCCAACAGGTTATGACGTTTAAATTCTTCATCATAAAGGGAGAGCTCGTTTTTGTAGGTCAGGGTTATATAGCGTCTGGGGGTGAGGTCAAGCTGCGTGAAGACATTGGAAAAGGGCCGCTTCCTGGTGGTGCTGGGATCATCTGACCCCCCGTCGGGCTGGCTGATATCGTAGTGCTGGCTCAGCAGCAATCGAGCAAAGTCAAGATACTCCACCTTCTCTGGCCCTCTGTCCAAGCGAGCGGAAAAAAAGTTGGTCAGGCTGTAAGTTAGACGATTCCTGCTGTTAATCCTATCGGTGGCGTCAAAAAAGGGCAATTTGCTCTGGCTGACCTCTGGCCGGTATTCATAAAGAATGTTGGGCCTCATCGTGTGTTTACTCCTAGTCCAAGTTTCTCCCTCCATCTCAAAGATGCGGACGATTTCCGTCGATCCCTGGACCCCCGTCTCGAATAGTTCCCGGCTCTGAAAGGTTTTTTCTTTAACCTTGCTGTCATTAGGCTCGTCATAGCGATCAATCAAGTAGAGGGTTTCCAATAAACCAACGAAAGGCTCTAGTTCCAGATAACCACCCCTACGAAAGGGTAAGGACAACCGCGGACTAGCGTTCAGTCGATTGCCCCTGGTGCCTTCTGGTCGCCAGTAGTTTACATAGCCCACGTCCGCATCGATAAAAAAGGGGCCCCCAAATATGGGTTGTCTAGAGGCACTATAGTTAATGACGGGAAGTTGCTGCAAGGTGGTTTCATCTTGGTCATCGTTGAGATTTTGAAAATAATGGAGCTCAAAGTTGGCGGATTGATTAGCCCAATACCTGTTTAACAAGAGTACTGACTCCCGGGTGGTGACGGTATCGTCATTGATTAAACCCCGTCCGAAGGTCTGCCTAAATTCTCGGTCCGACTCCCGCCAACTACTGTAGCCCGTGTTAAACGTTCTAAGATAATCGGGATCACTAACAAAATCGAGATCTAGGTTTCCCCGAACCTGGTGAGGCAAAGTAAAATCTTGCTTGGACCGCCACCACCAGCGATCCCGCGTTACTCTCCGGAGACCGTCAGCGCTCTCATAGTTTTCCTCTTCCAGGTCATTTTTACTGGCCTGGTCATCTAGATAATTGAAGCGCAACTCGCCCTTGCTCTGCGTACTGGCTGTATAGCGAAATTCGGGTCCCATCATCAAACCACGTTTGCTCATGTAATGGGAGTAGATAGTTGCATCCGTGCTTCTGGAAATAGCCCAGAAAAAGGGGAGGTCCAAATCGTATCCAAGCCGCTCACCCACTCCAAATCGAGGCATCAACAGGCCGGTTTGCCTCTTCGTCTTAGCGGGAAAAGCCAGATAGGGGCTATAGAGTATAGGGGTGCGCCCTAGATGAAAGCTTGTATGTTTGGCGAAACCATATCCTTCCACCGTAACTTTCAGGTCAGTGGTGCGGAAGTGCCAACTGGGCTCGTCGCCGTCACAGGTAGTGAAGGTACCATCCCGCACATGGTAAGTTTGCGGACCTAGCTTTTCCACCAAGGCGCCACTGAAGTGAAAATTACCATCGGCAAGGAAGCCTCTGCCAAATTCGATTATTCCTGTTTCTTTCTCCAGGTCCAGATAACCCCTTTCCCCCTCCAACCAGTCCCTATCCTGCTCTATGCGAATATCTCCCTCAACAATGGCCTCCATGGTGGCTGCATCCAACCGCATGTGGTCTGCAAATATAACCCTGCCCTCGGCGTGCAAAATAACATTACCACTGGCCGTGTAGATATCCTGCCTTTCATCATAAGAAAAATGGTCGGCCCGCAACCGGTAGCCCGAATCCTTTTTCTCCTGGGCGGTGAACTTTGCAGTTCTGTCCTCTGATTGCGCAGGCAGTTCGGCAGGGAATAAGAATGCCGCCAGAAATAGGCAAAGCCCGAGCATTCTTATTGTCCTTCTCATAGCCTACCCTGTAAAAACGGTTGCTTGAAGTCAAGAAAAGTTTAGCTAATCTCAATGCAGAATCTCTAGATTCCCCTAAGCAATATTTGTGCAACTAAGTCTGCTCTTCTTTGATCTCCTTTACTTCGCCGATGAAATAGAGAGAGCCAGTAACCACTATCAGATCTTCGGAAGTGGCCAGTGTCATAGCCCTTCTCAGGGCCTGCCGAACCGATCTAATCAACTCAGTGCGGTCGGCAAATTTCCCCGCCATCTCCCTCAATGATTCCGGTTCGGCTGCCCTTTCATATTTGGGGCGAGTGAGAATAATGTGTTCAGCCAAGGGACCTAGCTTGTGTAGCATGCCCCGGAGATCTTTATCTGCCATAATCCCCAAAACTATGATTAGTTTTTTATAGGTGTAGTCTTCCTGCAAAGCTTTGCGCAGAGCAACTATCCCTGCATTATTATGGGCACCATCGAGCAGAACCGGGGGCTGCTTGCTAAACCACTCCAGCCTCCCGGGCCAGCGGGTTTTGCTCAATCCCTCCCGGACTTGTGCAGTGCTCGGACGCAGATGGCCCAACTGCTCTAGGACCTCCAGTCCACCTAGGGCAGTGGCAGCATTGAGCAATTGATGGCGCCCAGCCAAGGGCAAATGTAAGTTTTCCAGTCGCCATTTCAGCCCCCGATAGGAAAAGCGGTATTTACCCTGGGACCTAACTTTGATCTGCTGGCCAACCCGGTAGCAGGGGGCATTAAGGGCCAAACAGCGTTCTTTGATGACCGCCAAGGCCACTGGCTGCTTAGCCGCGGTTATCACCGGGACTCCCTTCTTAATTATTCCCGCCTTCTCCCGGGCAATTCGCCCTAGAGTAAAGCCAAGGAATTCCTGATGATCAAAGGCAACGTTGTTGATGATGGTAATCTGTGGCTGGATTACGTTGGTGGCGTCCAACCGCCCACCCATCCCCACTTCCAGAATGGACCAGTCTACTCTTTTTTCAGCAAAAAGGCTGAGAGCCATGGCCGTGGTCATCTCGAAAAATGTGGGGGGCTCGCGCTCATCTACCACGTCTCTCACCCGACGGAAGACATCCATTATTAGCCGGTCGTCCACATCTTTCTCGTTGATCCGGAAACGTTCGTTGAACTTCACCAGGTGAGGTGAGGTATACAGACCAACCTGCATACCCGCCCGGGCCAGGATGGCTGAGAGCATTGCCGCAGTAGACCCTTTGCCGTTGGTCCCGGCAATGTGTATTGCCCTCAAGTTTTTATGGGGATTTCCCAACCGTGCCAGCAGGTTGCTGGTACTGGAAAGACCAAATTTGATTCCATACTTTTGCAGATCGTAAAGGTAAGTTAAAGATCTATCATAGGTTTCGCTACCCACCTGAAGCCTTCCTCCATCTTAGCCGAAAAGGGGACTGCAAACTAAAGAGAATACAGAGCAGCGCAGCTGCTACCACATTCGAAGTCCCAAACAAACTCAAGCTGGATTTGAGATGTGAGATCTGAGATGTGGGATAACAAATCCCGTGAAAGATATAGAATCTCACATCACATATCGCACATCCCACATCTGTTACCGAGAGTTTGGTTAGAGCTTGGCACTTAGAATTTCAACATTTGGATTTCCCATCTACACTCCCATGTTGACTCTGTGGTTAATCTTCCTCTCTTTTGTTTCAGTAAATGGAAGCGACGCGCTCCAGGGGCGCGAAACCCAGATGGAGCAGCCTGGTGCGTCCATCCTCAAATTGAATCTGCACCTTCACCCTGTCAGGGACGGCAATCACCCTTCCCCTCCCAAAAAATGGATGTCTCACGGCATCTCCGGGACTGAATCCGCTTGCTTCTTCCAGCTCAGTCTGACTAACCGGAGCGGTATGAACTTCCACTTCGCCTCCATCCTGGAAATAGTTTCCCCCT
>JASFKF010000019.1:0-10288 GCA_050118775.1 Syntrophobacterales bacterium | reverse complement strand
GACTGGTGTGGAGCCACACCCTCTGCGCTGGTCGTCCTTTTTCTTCGTCAATAGGGCGTAGGCATTTCAAGCCTAACGTTATGCATCCACTTATGTTGGTTGGGATCATAGACGGAGCCATTAAATATCATCTTCCCCCCGGAGGGCTTTTCGTACACTTTGCCCTGAAGCATGAACCCACGGTGGTCTATGAGATTAACTTTTTGGTCTTCATTGTTTAGGCGAGCATGGTAGCACAGTGCTTCAAAATACCTATCGCAATCTTCGGGGGTTGTGCATTGGTATCTAGCTCTCGGGTCTGGCCTGCAATAGCGGGGATTCGTGGACTCCTTATAGACGTATGTGGGAGTGCAGGTGACAAAAAGGAACGCCACGACGGGAAGGAAGAGCATAAGTTTTTTCATAAGAACTCTCCTTGGTGGGCAATGAAGGCAGAAACTATTATTAATATAGCACAAGTGCGGCGAATAATGGGTGTATATAATTTAGCTGAGTGGCTTTGTTCTCATGGAGAGGAGGTTTTGAGGATGCAAGACTAGCTTAGCAGAAAAAATAAAAAGCTGAGCCGGTGAATCTGCAAGTGGTTTTTGATAGCCGAACATTTAGACCTAATGGCAGCTTGAACAACGCCTTATCCGGAAACGAGAATTCGTACCTAATTTATTAATCCAACATGGCTTGGCATGATTCTTTCATGTTGGAACATTAGATAAGCTATTTGAAGATATTGATGGCAGAAAGCATTGGGAGACTATTCTAATTGCTTCATATTTATTTCTGACAGGTAGGTGACTAGTATGAACTATGTTCATGGTACAGAGAAGCGAAAACATCCAAGAGTCGAGGTGAAATGGCCTGTTACTATGATGACTATTGATGGGGATGTGAATGGTATCGTAGAGAACATCAGTTCTGGCGGTGCTTATATTCGCACCAGAAAACTGCTATCTAATAATGACCTTATTGTTATGGGTGTTTTGGGTCTAAAGCGAGAGCTTTTGTGGATAGGGGCAGAAGTAGTAAGGACAGATGTTGCTAGGACACCTAAGCCGGAACAAGCTATGGTGGGTATAGGAGTTCAGTTCACTACGGTTTCTGGAGAAGACTACCAATTCCTCCAAAATGTGGTCTCGAAACTTTTGCATTCGGCGAGTCCTTGATGTCGTCCCATCAATGAACGGCCTGAAAGCATTATTCCCAAGGGAAGCTTTCTTCGTACCAGGGTGAGGGTATATTTACCTTGAGTGGCTCGACATCTGGTGAGGAACTGTCTAGTTCTGGTTGGAGTATGTTTGCAATATATCTGACGATAGCAGCACAGAATTTTCTATCAACTTTCCCCCAGGTCACGTAGATTTCATCCCGTTGGTAGGCCAGTACTTCTTTGTCATTACGCTCTCTGGCCAAGCATTCCTTGATTAAGCCGTGGCCAACTCGGAGGGCCAAAGGATTATCTACACCCTGCCAAATAACGTAAATGCCTTCCATGTCATTGAAATGCTCATGGTCTAAATCCAGCTCTGAAAGATTACACCATATACCTCTCGTACATGTCTCCCACTCAATAAAGGCCTCCATAAATCTCTCACCAGTTGCAATCTCTCCTAAATCTACTTTTGTTAAAGCCGTGGAATCCTTCTCCAGTTCCCCAATGTAAGCTACTGCTCTCTCCAGTTCATCGGTTATGTGGCGTGTCCTGAGAATCGACTTCACTCGGAAAGCCAGCTCCGTCAAGTTAATCGGTTTATTGACGAAATCATCAGCTCCAACTTCAATGGCATGGATCTTATTATCAACATATCCTGTTATCACGATGACTGGGATAAACTGTGTTTTCGGCTCTGCCTTTAATCTTTGACAGGCTTCTATTCCATTAATCTCAGGCATCTTCAGGTCAAGCAGGATTACATCTGGATTTTCTCTTCCCGCTAACTCAATAGCCTCTTTTCCATCTGATGCCAAGATTACCTCGTAGGCTTCATTCGTCAGGAATGCGTTAAGCAAATCCCTTATTTGGTGCTCATCATCTGCAACCAGGACTTTTGCCCCCATGGTACCCCTCCTGAACTCGGGAGTATTTTCCTAATACATGGATTTCCCTTTGTTACCTCATAATCCTCTGCAAAAAAAGGGCCAATGGCTTGTTCCTTGATTAGATGATAGGTGAGACTTTGAAGTGGCGATTACATCCCTTAATTCGCACTATGCTGGATTTCAATCTGGCACAAAATACTGTGGGTGTTCAAGTCAAAGTGATAGGAAAAAGTTACCCCCATCGACCCTATGCCGATGGGGGCAGAAAAGAAAGATGTGGAAAGGGGTGAGTTAACATTCTCACCCCACGAATTCACCACTGCAAACCCGATGCCAGCAAAAAGCTGAAGTCTTTACTCTACATTGTTTTTTTACAACTTAATGGTTCAACTACCCTGTTGTACCTTTCAAAAATAATAATATCTGGGATCTCCTATAATACGCAATTTAATCATTAATCTTAATACCTTGCCATTCAGCGCCAAGCGGGATGGTTGATAGCGGTCAGATGGGAAAGTTGGAGCAAAACTTAAAGTGAAATCTTAAAGTATGGTTCCAGAGCTTAAGTGCTAAGCGAACAGATTTCCAGTTCTTCCTTTTGAAGTACAAAGATCCGAATTGAAGAAGTAATAACGAGGTTAAAGATTTTCGAATATTACAAGCAAGCATTCTCGGCTGAGTCTAAACATAGCCAGAGTGTCTGGAGTCTAAGACATTTAACCTTGCATCTTTCGGTTCTATTAGATATTTTATCTTTTGGTACCAAAAAGCATAATATTACCAATAACTATAGAAGTTAATCAGTATGGATGACATGATAACAATTAGCGTGAGGCTGCCGAGGCAAGTTGTTACCTGGTTAAGGAAAAGCGCTGCTCTGGCGACGATCGAGCAAGACAAAAGGGTTTCGATGAACAGTCTTATTGTCGAGATTCTTGCGAAGGAAATGGAAACTGATAGAAGGATTTTGACAAGGTTCGTGGGTTCCGGAAAGCAAATAGGAGCCGAAAAAGACGGAAATGACTAGAGACTCGATCCCTCTACTTTAGCTAACGCCAAAATCCATATCCAAAACTGAGGAAGCTCCACTATCACCCCGGAGCCTTTTAGCAATCTTTTTGGTGTCAAGGGAGCAAATTATAGTTGGCATTACCTTGATGGAGGGATCAATAAAAGTTGTATCGTTACAATCTTACAACTCATAAATCTCAAAAAAAACTACTTTTCCTCTCGATCAATCTCAATATCAATCTCACGAGCAAATTTAGCGATGTTGATTCCAACCATATCATATAAATCGAGGCTATCCCTTTTTCCTCTGCCTGGGCTAAAAACTAATTGTGTCTCGAACACTCCTTCACCTGTACGGTAGACATCAAACCAACAATAATTATCAGAGTTTAGGAAAAGCCCGAGCAAAGGTTGTTTCTGAAGTTTTTGGGTACATATGCCCACAAATTTCCTGGGCACCCCTATTTCCACCAACCTTTTGAAGAGGGCTATGACATATAAATCATGTAGACTAAAAATATTCCTTGTCCCCTGACCTTGTGCCTTCTGTGTCGATGGAATGATCCAGCCTTTGTCAAGCCATACCTGTAGTCTGTTCCGCTTGACACCGGTGATCCTTGTCACATCTGAGGTGTAAAATTGTTCATCCATAAGACAAGTTGTAACATTACAATTTTATAACTTTTAATCACATCTGTTAATTTTTGTCAAGTATTATCAGCAGGTTGACATATAATTTAAAATAGGTAAATGGACTGACATATCAGATGGGATGATGGTATTAGGGGGGGGATATGAGCGAGCAACTAAGTAATATACAGGTGATTTGATTATCGTTTTGCCGCTTGAGGTTCTAACGCGATAGCTCCCATCTGCAATGCGAAATCTAATGGAGGATTTTCTTTTGCACCAATGAAATAGTCAAATGGATCCACAGGTTTTCCGTTAACCTCAATTTGATAATGAAGATGAGGACCGGTCGAACGACCCGTACTGCCCATGTAGGCTATCAACTCCCCACGATCCACCTCTTGGTCGACATCAACAACCGTGCTTAGGAGATGCGCAAAAATCGTCACACATCCCCAGCCATGGTTAATACGCAGATAATTTCCTTGATATAAATCTTTTCCCTTTTCAATTACTTTTCCTCTAGCTGGTGCAATGATTGGTGTACCCTTCTTACCGCTGATGTCCAGGCCATTATGGAATTCTTTTGCCCCCGTAAATGGGCTCCGTCGCCATCCGAATCTTGAAGAAAACCAGTATCTCTCTGTATCCACTGGCAAAATGCTAGGAACTCTTTTTATTAAATCTCGCTTCTCGCGAATCAGTTTCGCAAGTTCCTGCATCCTCTCTTGAAGTGCTCTGGCTTCATCCAGAATGGAAGGTGAATGTCGGTGAGTAGGGACGCTCATCTGGCTAATGGTGGTGAAAATGGGGAAGCTCAAGGGAGGGTAGGAGGAAGGAAGGATGCCGACCAGTTCTCTACTATCTTCCGCTGATCTATACCCTTTCAGACCGAGAGAACTCCTAATGCTATTCTCGTTCTCTGCGATACTAGATAGGGTGAGTTGTAGTTTCTCCAGCTCTAGCTTTTTCTCGTGATCCTTCAGGCGCGCATAGTCTCTATAAAGAAACATCCCAAAGCACAATGTAATGCCCAACATAAACCAGAATAACAGGTAGATGCCGGTGACAATATGAGCACATCGTGGTTTACTGCAGAGAGAAAAGAGACTCACCCAATTCGATTGTCTTAACAATGCTTTCATTTTTCCTGGCAGCATTTCGGATTCCACTTCCTTGAACTTGAAATTGATATTTCGGTGCGCAGAGCAAACACACTTTCAAAAAGTAAGGCACAAGATGGGGGGAAAATTACTTAATGATTTAAACCTTTGTCAAGGCGCATTGGACGGAAAACGGAGTGCTACTGATCCGTGGGTATCCTCAAAGCATAACTCTTGGAAAAAACGTAACAATCCTGTCTCTATATTTGCAACTTATTGAAATATCACTCTATTTCCTAGGGCAGTTAAAATTGCTGGAATCCTGAAATGATAGCTCCACATTCTACAATCTATCGTCTATGATGCATTTCTCGTTTTTTCTACGATTTTCTCGCTATTTCGCAAAAAATCTGCATTAAAGACTAAAGCCAAAAGGTAAGCTCATTCATTTTAGTCGGGCCTTGCTTATCTTTCTGAGGCTATTATTCACCTCAAAATATTTCTATGATGCCGCTTTTCCTAGACAAAAAGAATTCTCGATTAAATTTAAGCGGCGGTTTTCCTCCCCTCCCCTGCTCATGGTCTTGTAGATCATGTCGATGGTTTTATGTCTGACTGCAGCGTCGTTAATCTGCTTTATGATCTCTTTGAACCGTTTGTAGTCCTTGTGGGGCTTGAACCCTATGCAGAGAGTTTGTTCTACACTATCCAAATAAGCCAGGGATTCAGGGGGAAGAGTGGTTTTGATTTTTTGGAAGAGGGATTCCAGTGATTCGTAAAATACAGTGCCCTTGAACACACTGATCAGATCACGGCTAAAATAAAGGGCCATTAGCTCGGTGAGAGTGAATGGCAGAGGCAGCATATGCTTGTACTCATCCACAACTGACCAGACGCCCTTGCCGTCTAGGCGCTCAGAATAGATAGGGAAGCCGGCCTCCTGGAGGGCTTCAAGGTCACGGTAGATGGTTCGAGGGTGGCAGTTTTCTTCCTTGACCAAGTCGGCGACTGTCTTGCCATACTTTGAGGAAACAAGCGTCTGGATAATGCGCCATTGGCGGGCTAGTTGGTCACCACGTGCCATAGTATGTCCTTGCTTAAAAGTAAAAGATCCCGTCTCACCATCTGCCAGGGTACGGGATCAACTCGGATTAGGATTGAATGACTGCAAGAATGGTCCCCATCGCGTAGGGAGAATGTATATTTGTTATTAGAAAGTCAAATACTTAGCAAGGATCATACCGGTGTATCGCAATACTGCGACACCTTATTTTTGAATTGGTAAAACCATTTTTCTTGACCTGAAAGGACTGGTTGTACTATTCTGAAAAAGACCCCAAGAAATCTCACTAGAGATAATCTCCGAAGGTCAAACTGTTAGGGGTGTCTAAGGTTGGTATTGAAACAACCCAAAGACTGAGAGTTGCGAAAGCAGCAACCCTCAAAACCTGATCTGGGTAATGCCAGCGAAGGGAAACAGAAAGACAAGTAAGAGAGAATCAAAAGTGAAGGTTACTTGGGGTCACTTTTTTTCACATCTTGCTCCCCCGTAGGTAAATTCAATTTGTGTAGCCCACCATCTCTTTTCTCTGCCTCTGACTGAAGTCTTTCTTCTGCGGCCCTGTTGTGGAGAAGGGCATCCCGACCGGGAGAAAGCGAGGAAGGTCCGCAAAAACCGGAATCACAAAAAGTCGTGCTGGTGAGTTTTACGAGGTGAGATTCTTTCGGTGAGGAGGAATTGTTTGTACTGGATTGAGGTGGAAATATAAGCAGATTACACCCACAAATTTGTACCCACAATTTTAAAAAAATAAAGGGCTCGCAATCACTGCGAACCCTTTGTTTTATGCCTGGCGGGGACGACGAGACTCGAACTCGCGACCTCCGGCGTGACAGGCCGGCGTTCTAACCAAACTGAACTACGCCCCCAGAAATGAATCCAGTAATTACCGGACCTCTCTTACTAACTTAGTCAAGACTCCTTGTCAAGCAAATTTGCCTAACTTTCCTATCTAGCCCTATTACCTTGATTTTCCCTGAAAAACTCATTATACATGGAACAGGTTCAGAATCAGCGAGTTAAGATCAATGCAGCCCAATATCATCAAACGTGATCAACACCCAGTCTCAAGGACGCAGATGAGCCAGGAGGTTCTCAAGGTCCTCTACCGCCTTCAGCGCACCGGACATCTCGCCTACCTCTGTGGCGGTGGAGTGCGCGATCTTTTGCTGGGGCGGGAAATCGACGATTATGACGTTGCCACCGATGCCGAACCTAGGAGACTGAAAGAGGTCTTTGGAAACTGTAGACTTGTGGGACGCCGCTTTCGCATTGCCCATATCATGTTTAGAGGTGGGAAGATCATAGAAGTCTCTACCTTTCGTAAGCAGGGCGAGGAAGAAAGTTCAGAAGAGGACGACGGCAACAGTTTGCTAATCAGGCGCGACAACACCTTTGGCTCGCCTGCGGACGATGCTTTTCGCCGTGATTTTACTATAAACGCTCTCTACTACGATGTAGCTGATTTCTCCATAATCGATTACGTGGGAGGGAGAGAGGATCTACAGTCCCGGTTAATTCGCGCCATCGGCGACCCAGACATTCGCTTTCAAGAAGATCCCATCCGTATTCTTCGCGGCATAAGGTTAGCGGCAACCTTAGATTTTAAGGTGGAGGAATCCACTTGGGAAGCCATGAAACGTCAGCGTTATCGCATTCTGGAGTGTGCGGTCTCACGAATTCGCGAGGAAGTAATGAAAATCCTTCGTCGTGATCCCAGCCACAGTGGTTTTGATCTTCTGGTCCGTGCAGGAATTTTAGAGGTTGTGTTTCCTAAATTGGAGGAATTCAGATTAGCCAATATTGAGAACAAGACCACAGGGGAGGGTCCCATTTTTCAACATCTTGCCGTCCTTGAAGATCTCCGTGCCAAGGGTGTGGAGCTTTCAGATCCTGTCCTATTAGCCACGCTGACAGCAGCCCCAGTTAGAAAACTCCTTGAAACTCTTCCCCCTGATCACGATGTGGGGAAGTCTTTGCATGAGTATTTGGAGGCAAATTTTAAACCCCTGGCCTTTCCCAGAGTCGTCCGTTCGAAGGTGCATCTCTTGCACCTGGCCCTTCGCTATATGTTGGCCGAGCAACGAAGAAAAAGACGGAGGAGCTTGCGGCGCAGCCCGATTTTTGCTGATGCTCTCAAGCTTCTGGAGATCCACTGTTTGGCCACAAATCAGCATTGGTCTGCTTTGCGTCGCTGGCAAAGCCCCCCGGTGAATCGTCAACGTCGCCGTCGAAAAGCAAGGGGTCGTGCGCAATGAGGTAGAAAAGATATTAGAGAGGATCCCATGAAAAAAACCGGTGTCTTTTACCATCCCAGCTTCAGCCGCAGAAGTTATCTCACCCGTGGAGCCAGACTAGAGGATTTTCCCGAAGCAATCGATCATCTACTAGCCCGAGAAAATGTGATTCTCTATGAATCCCCTCCCATTGAGGAAGAGTGGATTCTCAAGGTGCACACACCCGACCTCATACGCGGTGTCGAGAGCGATCCACTGTGTTCTACTGCCTGGCACTCCGTAGGTGGTGTGGTGTTGGCGGGAGAAAAAATCTGTACTGGGGAACTCTATAACGCTTTTGCCCTCATAGGCGCCGGCGGCCATCATTCGGGGAGAAACTACTTTGGAGGCTTTTGTTGCTTCAATGATGTGGTGATTACCATCACATATCTGCGCGAAATTCATAAGGTTCAACGCTTTGCCATCCTGGACACAGATGCCCATCACGGCGATGGCACTCGGGATTTACTCAAAAATGACCCTGACGTGCTGCACGTTTGCTTTTGCAGCATAGAATCCTCCTCAGCCGACGGCACCAAGGTGGACGTTGTATCGCCTGGAGGCTACTGGGGATCTTGGGGCAAAAGCGATAGGGATGTGGACCAACTCTACGCCAATAAGGTGGCAGAGGAGTTCGGCCCTCGTGTGGCTGATTTCAAACCGGACCTCATCTTCTGGTATTTCGGCTTCGATACTCACCAGGGTGATTATGGCAGCTTGGGTCTTAGCAAGAGCTGTTATGTGGACATTGCCCGCTTTATGAGAAAGACGGCAGACGAGATCACCAACGGCCGCCTCGAGGTGGTATTAGGTGGCGGCTCTCGTACTGACCTTGCAACCGCACTTATCCCTCCCATTATCGAGGTTCTCGCCGATACCGCCTAGCGTTTTGGTAAACAGTAAACCGTGAACGGTAAACGGATTGGACCGCCCTCCTACAACTGTTTACCGTTTACCATTTACGGTTTACGACCATTTGCGCTATGCGGAGTTCTGCACGATTTTTGCACTGTATCTAGTTTGATCTCAGTATCTCTGGCCGTGTATTGCGGTTGAAAGGGAGATGTAAACAACAGAGGAGATTAAGGATGAAGGTTCCGGAATTGTGCAAGACATGCAAATACGTTACGGTTCTTGCCCACGGAATGCGCTGCCGGAAAAAAATGCGGGTCCGCTATGTCAACGGCAAATACGTGTGCCCCAAGTACCGCATGTCAAAACGGTATCAGAAAGATTCCATTTTTGGTTGAGGCCTCCCTACTGTCTACATTTTCTGGCTAGACTAGCGGCTCAACTTCCCCACCGTGACCAGATAGAGTACAGTTTCATCTTCACCGTCCACCCCGATAAGTTTGTTCATCTCGTCGTCGTAAAAAGCACCTATGGGGCAGGAGCCAAGACCTAAAGCGGTGGCTGCCAACTGCACATTCTGGCACACATGGCCAAGATCCATGGGAATATACCTTACTGCTCGCTCGCGATACTTTTCCATGCACCTGAGCATCATGGCGGTCCAGATGATAACCACCGCTGCTTTCCGAATTACTGGCTGCCCCAGGCCGGCAGCGGTGATTACCTGATTAAAATCGCCCTCCTTCAGCCTCGCCAATCCGAATTCGGCAACATTGAAATGATAAATTCCCTGAGACAAACCCTCTACCTTATGGACATATAGATAAGTCTCGAAAGGATAAAGTGCGCCTGCTGACGGTGCAGTTCTGAGCAAATACATGCCGGCCCTTGCTGTTATCCCCTGAGCTGCCCAGAGTATTTTTGATAGTTCTTCTCCACTAAGAGGATCCTGGCTGGTATCCCGTTCGGATCTTCTCCTGGCCAGACACTGCCAGAGGTCTGCGGGTTCGCTGAAATCTGGTTGCGACAAGCTCAAGAGTTCAGCATCAGGGTATGTTTTGAACCGCCCTGGTGACGGAATAGCACCTAGGTGGTCTCTGGGAGCTCGCTCTCGCGAGTACTTGGTATTTTGCACATAGGTAAAGGCTAATCCTTCTTTGTAGTTTGCCACGAGTCACTCCTTTCTTGGGGCGATGTGGGATCTGAGATGTGGGATGTGAAATTAATTGTAATGGCCCAGAAAATCAGATTACCTTTCAAATGCCTTCCTGGTGAGTTCCTCTAAAAACTTTGGATACTCTGGATCTAGGATGCGCACCTGA
>JASFKF010000018.1:0-10508 GCA_050118775.1 Syntrophobacterales bacterium | reverse complement strand
GCTTCATTTTGCCGGACGGTTGGTTTCATTGAATCTCCTGCCGATGATTGGTCTCCTGCTCCTATTGTCGTTGACAGCCGGCGCAATCGTGTGGCTGTTGGAGAGGCGTAAGAACCCTGAAATGTTTGGTGGCGGAACAGTTAGAGGAGTTGGGCACGGCATCTGGTGGGCTATTGTGACCCTCACCACTGTGGGCTACGGAGACAAAGCGCCGAAGACCTTGGGCGGGCGTTTGGTTGCGCTTATCTGGATGCTCGCTTCGGTTATCATAATCGCCAGCTTCACGGCCGTCGTCACTACATCCTTCACCGTTGGCGAGTTGAAAGGAAAAATTCGTGGCCTGAGCGATCTGCCCGATGTTCGAGTAGGCTCTTTGTCCCAATCGCAAGCCCTGAATTTTCTCACTAAACGCGGCATTGCAGTTCTACCTTTCGAGAATGCAAAGGATGGTCTGCAGGCCATCGTCGATAAAAAAATCGATGCCTTCGTTTTCAACGAGGCAGTACTGAAGCACCTAGTAAAAACCCAGTTTCCCGGCCGAGTGCAGGTTCTGGCCACCACCTTCGATCATTACTACGTTAGCATGGCAATGCAATCCGGCAGCCTGCTCCGTGAACCGCTTAACAGGGTCCTGCTTGAGATCACCGCCAAGGACGACTGGCTCAGGTTGGTGGAATTCTATTTAGGTCCTAGCAGTTGATTTTAATATTTCCTATTCCCCCTCTCCTTAGTGGCGTAGGTGCATTGGGATAAATGTCATGAGAAAGCTTTTCATTTTATTTGCTCTGGTCTTGGTGGCCGGTTGCCTCCCTTCAACTGCTCCCAAACCGGAAGGTAAACCTTCCCTCCAGGAAGAATGCGTGGACGGATGTTTGAATGATTACTCTGCCTGCATTCTCGAGTGCGACAGAACTGTCGCCATAGGCCCTAATTTGGATCTTTGCATTCAGCAATGCAAAGAGAAGTGGACCGAGTGTAAGGAGGATTGTTCAAAGGCTGCTGGTCTCCGATGATGCGAGTCCCAAAAATATTTTCACCTCTGTAGTCGAAAGGGCCCTCCAGCTCAGATTCAACCACAATGGCTTGACCCTGTTGATAATCGGTGATTCTTTTGATTAATGCTATCTATGTAAACTATAGCATCCCACCAAAATGTTTTAATCTGCTTGTCATATCTGTAACGCAGGGAATGTTTAGATGATGGCAAGTGATCTAAACCATTACATTTCAAAGAAATACCTCAAGATCTAGCGAAAGGTGGCTAAGCTGTCCTCGGATTCCAACAGACCATCTATTGAATCTGATAAGACAGTCGGCTAGACTTACCTAATTCGTTTTTGCTGATTTTTCCCGCATTCAGATGAAACCCACAATCTGAAAGGAAGTTAGCTTATATTAGGAAGCTATTGAGCCACTTTCCTTATTCGGCTATTGAGGAACTGAAAAGATCCATCAATTTAGTCAGACCTTTTTAACCTGTTTGCTTTTCGGCATGATCATATGGGAAGTTTAAGAGAACTCAGGAGGGAGGTGACTTCCAAAGGAAAGTTAGATTGGACTTGGTCCAACGATTTTAATCTTAAAGAGGAGACAGTAATCATGAGAAAAACAAAAGCTCCTAAGAGCTATTTCCTGGCTGTGCTGGGGATTTTGGTTGGGGTGGCATTGATTGCCAGTCCGGCACTGGCCGCCAAAAAACCCAACATCCTGGTGATCTGGGGCGACGATATCGGCCAATCAAACATAAGCGCCTACACTATGGGGTTGGTTGGATATCGGACACCCAACATCGACCGCATCGCCAATGAAGGCATGATATTCACCGACTATTATGGCGAGCAGTCCTGCACGGCGGGCCGCTCATCCTTCATCACGGGCCAGAGTGTGTTCCGCACCGGGCTCTCCAAGGTGGGACTGCCGGGCGCGGATCTTGGCCTGCGCACGGAAGACCCAACCATCGCTGCTCTGCTGAAGGCACAAGGTTATGCAACCGGCCAATTCGGCAAGAACCACCTGGGCGACAAGGACGAGTTCCTGCCCACCAATCACGGTTTCGATGAGTTTTTCGGCAACCTTTACCACCTGAACGCGGAAGAAGAGCCGGAGAACGAGGATTACCCCGGCGATATGGTGTTGGCCGACGGCAAGACCTTCCGGGAGAAGTTCGGCCCGCGAGGCGTGATCCACTCCTGGGCTCTGCCCGGCGGCAAGCAGAAGATCGAGGACACTGGTCCGCTCACTAAGGAGCGCATGGAGACGGTGGATGACGAGACCTCGGACCGTGCCATCGAGTTCATCCGCGAGCAACACAAGGCGGGCAAGCCCTGGTTTATCTGGTGGAGCGGCACCCGGATGCACTTTCGCACCCATGTGAAGTCGGATTTGAGGGGCATTTCCGGGCAGGATGAGTACGCCGACGGCATGGTGGAGCACGACATGCACGTGGGGAAATTCCTCAAGCTGCTCGACGAATTGGGCATCGCCGACAACACCATTGTCTTCTACTCCACCGACAACGGCCCACACTACAACACCTGGCCGGATGCTGCTGCCACCCCATTCCGGGGCGAGAAAAACACTAACTGGGAGGGCGGCTGGCGTGTTCCGGCGATGGTGCGCTGGCCAGGCAATATCAAGCCGGGCTCGGTGACCAACGAGATCGTCCATCACATGGACTGGATGCCCACCTTCCTGGCCGCTGCGGGGGAGCCGGATATCGAGGAAAAGCTCAAGAAAGGAAAATATAAAGCGATTGGCCGCAGATACAAAGTGCACCTCGACGGCTACAACATCCTGCCGCTGCTGACCGCCGAGACGGACAAGAGCCCGCGTAAGGAGATCTTCTATTTCTCCGATGACGGGGATCTGACCGCGCTTCGCTACGGTGATTGGAAGCTCATCTTCATGGAGCAGAAGGCGCAGGGCACCTTCCGCGTATGGATGGAGCCCTTTGTGCCGCTGCGGGTGCCCCTGATCGAGAATCTCCGCCGTGACCCGTATGAGCGCGCCACCATCACTTCGAACAGCTATTTTGAGTGGCTGCTGGACCGCGCTTATCTTCTAGTGCCGGCCCAGGCCTATGTCGGCCAGTTCCTAGCGACCTTCAAGGAGTTCCCGCCACGCCAGAAGGCGGCGAGCTTCAGTCTAGAGCAAGTCATGGAGAAGCTTGAAAGCTCCGGCGGAAGCCGTTGATGATCCGAACCTAGCGGGGCGGGGCTGGCCTCATAAGCCGTGCCCCGCTTCGGTTTAGCGGTAAGGAACACATACAAGGAAAAAGAATATGAAGCGCAAACTTATTGCGGTTATAATGCTGGTCTTTTGGCTGGCGATTTCATCTTTAGCAACGGCTGCCGATCCGCTGCCGTCATGGACTGAGGGGAGAGCGAAACAATCAATCTTTGACTTTGTCCAGCGGGTCACCGCGCCCGGAAGCAAGGACTTTGTGCCCAAATCCGAGCGGGTTGCAGTGTTTGACAACGACGGCACCCTCTGGGCCGAACAGCCCTTCTATTTCCAACTAGTTTTCGCCCTCGACCGGGTCAAAACGCTCGCAGCGAAACATCCTGAGTGGCAGGAAAAGGAACCGTTCAAGTCCGCCCTGGCCGGCGACCTCAAGGGTGTGCTCGCCGGCGGCGAGCACGCATTGCTGGAACTTGTCATGGCCACGCATGCGGGGATGACCACGGAGGATTTTGAGCAAGTGGTCAAGAATTGGATCGCTACAGCCAAACACCCCCGCTTCACCCGGCCTTTTACCGAGTGCGTGTATCAACCGATGCTGGAGTTGCTTGCTTATCTCCGCGCCAATGGCTTCAAGACTTGGATAGTGTCCGGTGGCGGTATCGAGTTCATGCGGCCTTGGACGGAAGGTGTTTACGGCATCCCGCCTGAGCAGGTCGTGGGCAGCAGTATCAAAACGAAGTTTGAACTGCACCATGGCAAACCTGTGCTCATGCGATTGCCAGAGGTCAACTTCATCGACGATAAAGCCGGCAAACCCGTCGGCATCAACCAGCACATAGGCCGCCGTCCTATTGCCGCCTTTGGCAACTCTGACGGCGACTTCCAGATGCTCGAATGGACCACAGCTGGGTCGGGGCCACGCTTTGGCATGATCGTTCACCACGACGACGCCAAGCGCGAGTGGGCATACGACCGCAAGTCATCCATCGGCAAACTCGACCGCGGCCTGGACGAGGCAGCCAAACGCGGTTGGGTCGTGGTAAGCATGCAGCGCGACTGGAAGTCCATCTTTCCCTTCGAGGGGAATTAAGTTACTATTATGTCGCTCCCAACTGGCAGGTCTTAATAAAGAAAGAAGGGGGAAAAATTGGTTTGAAATTATGTTATCGTTTCTTCTTAATTCAAGCATTGATCGGACTCGTATTTTCCACTCCTGCATGGGCTGGGGGGCTGGCCCTTTATGAACTTGGCACACCTGACGTGGGCACCGCAGCTGCCGGCTGGTCGGCCCGGGCCCAAGATGCGTCAACCGCCTTTACTAATCCGGCCGGGATGACTCGCCTGGAGCAGTCGCAAATGCTCGCAGGTGTTCAACCACTCTATGTAAACGCGAAATTTGATACTGACAGTGCCTCCTTCGGTGGCGGCGATGGCGGGAACGCCGGCGACTGGGTTCCTGCTGCCGGTCTCTATTATGTACACGACGTAACCCAAGAATGGAAATTGGGTGTGGCCGCGGCATCTTACTTCGGTCTCGGCCTCGATTACAACGATGACTGGGCCGGCCGCTACTATGTCACCAAGGCAGAGTTGCTTACTTTTGGGATCACCCCAACAGTTGCCTACCGGGCAAATGACTGGCTGTCCATTGGTGCCGGTCCAACTATTGTTTACGGCAGTCTGGAGCAGAAAGCGGCCATCAATAACGCGGTAGCTGAGGGCGTTCCCTATCCGGACGGCAGTATTGAGGCTGAAGACGACGATTTCGGCTACGGAGGCATCTTCGGTGTTCTCATCGAGCCGCGGCAAGACACGAGGTTCGGCATCACTTACCTAACTGAGGTGGAGCTTGAATTCAAAGACGCGGCAAAACTGAAGAATCTCGGGCCAACGCTTTCAGCTTTACTTGCAGGCGTGAGGGGCACCAAGGTTGACCTGGAACTGACCATTCCCCAGATGCTCATGGTGAGCGGCTACCACGAGCTCACAGACAACCTCGCGATCATGGCCAATTTTGGCTGGCAAGAGTGGAGTAAATTTGGCGAGACACAAGTCACGGTGCGCTCCACCACAACTACACGGTTAACCCAGGACCGCAATTTCAAGGATACCTGGCATGTTGCCCTGGGCACCCAGTACCGCTTTCTGGAAAAATGGCTGTGGTCGGTTGGCTTTGCCTACGACAGCTCACCGGTAGATGACGATGACAGAACCCCAGATGTGCCCCTTGATCGTCAGATACGGTATGCCACAGGGTTGCAGTACGACTGGGGAAAGAACGTCACTTTGGGCGCTGCCTACGAATATTTGGATGCCGGAAAGGCCAAGATCGATCAACAGGGAGGACCACTTCAAGGTGATTTAAAAGGCGATTACAAAAGGAATGAAATCCATTTTATCAATTTGAATCTGATCTGGAGATTTTAGAGAAAGACCTACCTAGATAAACAGAGCCTACTGGATAGCTTATTTACCCCGAAAGGGCAATGTCCCCAATAAAATCCCCCCAACCCCCCTTTAGAAAAGGGGGGGTATCAGCTTTTGTGTCCGCCACCTCCTGCTTTTAAGTTAGGACGTTTCCTTGACATTCGAAATGCTGACCTTATGTTGTTGGCAATTAACTTGAAGAATGTCGGGAGAATCTAGGCGATTTTATCAAGCAAATAAGTGCCTTTTTCCTCTATCCCTTTTCAGATGGATACTAATTGTAAGTTTAAACTGAAATGGACAGGAAAGATCAATAGGAGAGTTGATATGAGAATTTTGTCTAAGACCACCTTGATCGTTTTCGTGTTGTTAGGGTTTTCTACCAGCGGATTTTCAGGTACAGACCACAAGCATTTCCATCCCAAGGGCAAAATACCGTCCAAGTATACCGTGGAGCTGCAAAACGGGCTTCGCAAGTCTTTGCCATTCGAAGACAAGCAGGATTTCGAGGAGCAAAAGAGAGGCTTTGTCGCCGCTCCCGAGTACAAGCAGATCATGGCGGAAAAGGGTCATGTCGCTTGGGATATGGGCAAGTACGATTGGCTTCTGGAAGGAAAGGACTTCGACAGTGTGCACCCGTCCCTCCAGCGCCAGGCCATCCTCAACATGAACTACGGCCTCTATGAAGTCATGCCCGGCATCTATCAGGTGCGGGGCTTCGACCTCGCCAATATCAGCTTCATCAAGAGCGACACTGGATGGATCGTCTTCGATCCCCTCACGGCCAAGGAGACCGCTGCTGCGGCCCTCAAGTTCATCAACGAACAGCTCGGCGAGCGTCCGGTGGTGGCGGTGGTCTATTCCCACTCCCATGCGGATCACTTCGGCGGGGTGCGCGGGGTGGTAGACGAGGCCGATGTGCGGAGCGGCAAGGTAAAGATCATCGCACCAGTCGGTTTCATGGATCACGCCGTGGCGGAAAACGTCTATGCGGGCAACGCCATGAGCCGCCGTCTCTTTTACCAGTACGGCGTTCTGCTGCCCGCCAGTCCCTTCGGACACGTGGACCAGTCTATCGGCAAGAACACGGCTGCGGGGAACCTAGGGCTCATCCCGCCCACAGTCATCATCGAAAAGGATTTCGAGACGCTCACCGTCGACGGCGTCCGCATGGAGTTCCAGAACACGCCGGGCACCGAGGCGCCGGCGGAGATGAACACCTGGTTCCCGGATTTCAAGGCCTTTTGGGCGGCTGAGAACATCGTGGCCACGATTCACAACATCTATACTCTTCGCGGCGCCCTGGTGCGCGATTCTTTGGAGTGGTCTAAGCAGATCAACGTGGCTCTCTATAAATACGGTCAGGAGGCCGATGTCATGTTCGCCTCCCACAGCTGGCCGCGCTGGGGTAACGACCGTATCCAGGAGATCATGCGAGCCCAACGGGATACCTATGCAAATCTCAACAACGGCGTGTTGCACCTGGCCAATCAGGGAGTGACCATCAACCAGGTGCACAATGTTTACACGGTACCAGAGAGCCTGCAGCGACAGTGGGCGGCGCGAAGCTATCACGGCTCTGTTGAGCATAACAGTCGGGCGGTGATCAACCGCTACTTGGGCTACTGGGACGGTAATCCGACCACGTTGATCCCCCTCTCTCCGGAGGATTCAGCACCGCTCTATGTGGAGATGATGGGAGGGGCAAAGAAGATCATCACCAAAGGGCGAGAACTCTATGACCAGGGCAATTACCGTCACGCTCAGGAGATTCTGAACAAACTGGTCTACGCCGAACCGCAGAACCAGGAGGCCAAGGACCTTTTGGCCGACGTCTTCGAGCAAATCGGCTACCAGCAGGAAAGCCCCAGCGTGCGCAACAGCTTTCTGGCAGCCGCCCTGGAGCTTCGCTCCGGCATTCCTGAGGGGGCCTCTCCCAAAACGGGCGGACCGGACATGATCCGGGCTATGACCACCGAGCTGTGGCTTGATTTTCTCGGCATCCGACTTGACAGCCAAAAGGCCAAGGGCAATGAGTTCACTATTAACCTGGTAACGCCGGACAACGGCGAGAAGTTCGTGGTGGAATTGAGCAATGCCACCCTCACCAACATCACGGGGTTCCAGGCGGACGACGCCGACCTGACCGTCACCATCAATCGCGCCGACCTCGAGAAGACCATGATGGGCGCGGTCAGCTTCGACGAGCAGATCAAGACAGGCAAGGCCAAGCTCAAGGGCAACCGGGATGTCTACGAGCAGTTGAAGACCATGCTGGTGCACTTCGACCTCGGCTTCGAGATCATGCCGGGAACCGGGGCCAAGGACTTGACACCGGAGGAGAATCCCTTCGAGCAGGAGCAGCCGGCGGACACTTCCGGAGGATGATCTCCGGCCCAGAATAAACAAAGGGGTCAAGTCTACGTTTGATTCTTGCAATGCAAAGAGAGGCCAAGAGTCAAACGTAGACTTGACCCCTTTTCTTGACCCCTTTTTAGGCTTCGTAGGCTGCAAGCTTTTGCATACCATAGCGCATTGGTAACCAGATAGCTGCAACATTTAGCAGAACTGTCAGCAGGATAGAACCGCCCACGTAAAACCATTGCAGCAGGCTGAGGGAGTGATGACGAACCTGGGCCATGAACAGAGTGTAGACAGGCCCTGCCTCCAATACAACCACTAGAGTTATAAATCCCATGGCCAGAATCATGTACAGGAGCCCGCCAAAACCTGTGGCAACTTGGGTGAGGTTCTCGGCCTTGAAATTTGCATAGGCGGCCCCCATTCCCACCCCGAGGGCGGTGATGCCGAAGACCATGGAAAAAATGGTCATGGGTGCCAACCACCGCATCAAAGGAGTCACCTGAAGTAGCTGGTTGGTGGCGATGGTTAGGATAAGACCGAGAAGAAGTAGAGGTGACAGGTAGAAGAGGAATTTGCTCCAAAGTAACCGCTTGATGCTTAGGGGTGCGCTCTGCATAATCCAGAAGGACGAGCCTTCTGCGCTCACAGCGGTAAAGACAAAACGTACCCCAATTGATGCGAGGACAAAACCGGCCAACCCCACATTCAGAAAGGCGACAAGGTTTTGCAGATAAAAGGTGGGCATGCGAGGCCTGTCCAAGGGCAAGACACTGTAGTTGTAGAGATAAAGGACAATAAGGGCAAAGATCAAGAGCAACTGTGACCACTGGGTGTTGTCTCGAAAAAAGAACTTGAGGTCTTTGCCCATGAGAGCCAGAGTCTGCGATCTACGGTTATTATTAGGTCTCAGTTTCTTGGGAACATACCTCAGGATTCCACCAGGCAACAAACGTTTGGTTTCACGGGACCTGGACCAACCCTCCGGGTAAATCACCAAGGCGACAACCGCACTGATCACCACGCTCGCCATAGCAGTCGTCCAGAGAAATCCCTGATAAAAACTACTCGAGACACTTGATGTTTGCAGCAGAGGCCAGATCGCCTCACTGGCCCAACTGCTGGGCAAGTATGGTGAGGTGGGTGCGCTGAGGGCCCGGAAGTAGGTGACTACACTGGAGAAAGAATCGGGATTCACCAACCGTTCTGGCCGAGTGAACCTGAACAAGAACAAGAGAAGTATAATGACCAAGATTGAAAGCAGCAGAAGTATGTCCCGGGTGCGCTGAGATGGAAAAATCTGCACTAGAATCATTGTCAGGGTTATTCCCAAGGCAGCGGCCAGAATGAGGTAGGGAACAATTACGCTTACCAGACCAAAATAATAGGCAAGGGATGCCCGATAAACCAGGCCGTAGGCGGTGAACACCGGAATACCGAAAAGCAAAACCATCCATGAGCTCTCAAGCAAGGTCTCTAGAAAACGGGCTGCAAATATCTCTCCTATGGAAACCGGCGTGGCGTGAATTGTTTCTAGATCTTGCGACAGGAAAAAAGTGTTTAGGGCTACCAGTACATTACTGAAGACCAATAAGCCAAAAAATGTGAGAAACACCATGGTAAGGAGTTTGTATGCCAAGAGGTCACCGAATTCTTCTACTGCCTGGAAGTAGCGAAGCACCCGGTGAAAGATCACATAAATTCCGGCCCAAAACCCAAAGGCCATGCCCAACAAGGAGCCGCTTTTAACCCAAGACCGGCGGCCGCCAAAGACCAGGCTGTTTCTGAAACCCCACCATCGAGGTGCGAGTAAAACGAGTATCTTCATGGCTATTAAGGGTCTATTATCCCCCGTTATTAAAGTCTGGTTTCAAACTATGTCCAAAGGTATTAAATCCGAAATCCGAAGCACGAAGCACGAAACAAATCCTAAATCGTAATGCTCCAATGTTCTAAACGAAACCGACCTAAGAGGATTCTCTGATGTTTGGGACATTTGGATTTTGAAAATTTGAATTTGTTTAGGATTTCGATATTCGATATTCGGATTTAAACCTCCCTGCCATATTGGTCCTACGTTCTCAGCTTTCGTGGACAAAGTTAATATCTTCTGGACTAGTGGCTTCGCCTCCAGTTAGGTGCAGAAATATAGACTCCAAGCGTGGATCTTCCTGGCCGGCCAGCTCCTTCAGATCGTTAACTGTACCTTCTGCCAGAAGTTTTCCCCTCTGGATAATTCCGATGCGATCGCAAAGTTCCTCCGCGATTCCCAAGGTATGAGTGGACATGAAGACGGTAAGGCCGTCCCTTCGCAGTTCATTGAAAATTCTTTTGATCAGTCTGGCTCCCTTGGGATCCAAGCCCACAAGAGGTTCATCCACTATGAATACTCGGGGCTGATGGAGGAGAGCAGCGCTCATGATCAACCGCTGTTTCATCCCATGGGAATAGCTGCCCACCAACTCTCCGCCCCACTCTACCAGTTCGAAGAGTTCGAGAAACTGCTGGATTCTTTTGTCTCTTCCCCCACTGTTGAG
>JASFKF010000017.1:0-10514 GCA_050118775.1 Syntrophobacterales bacterium | reverse complement strand
TAGGTTTTAGATCCACAAGGCGTGGCATTAACCGGTCGAAATGTTCGATCACCTCCACTTTTCCGTCGAAATTGCCGTCTTCCCCCATTGAATCTGCTTTCTTGATATGGAGAAAGAGGAAGTCAGTGTTAGCAAGTTCACGCTCCACCAGCTCAATTTCTTCCTCCATGGTAGACTGTCCTTCCTCGATCACCCGCATGCCGGCCAGTTTAGACACCCCCTTGTACATTGGGTAGGCCGCCACGGCGCAAGCCCTCCATTTGTAAAGTTCGCAGAAATTCGGTAGGGGCTCATAAACATCAAAGCCCCGCATCATGATGAAGTTCGCCTTCTGCTCGTCTGCCAGAATTTCCTTGGCCTGGGCGATAAACTTGTTGGCGAAACCTGCAGCTTCCTTGGCCTCGGCAGTGGGGTTCTTCTCGGTGGGTGCAACTTGTAATGGCTTGAGACCAACCTGTTGGGGATCACTGTCGCATAGGCGGCCGTCAAGTTTCTTCCCCCGGAAAATTGCCGCCGCCCGGTATTCTTTGACGTGCTGCATCAAGACCTGGACTCCGTCTATTTCTCTTATGCTTTGGGCAAGCAACTCGGTCACCCGTTTGCCCTCCTCGTCGGGTATTCTTCCTGCCCGCCGGTCCGCTATGGTGCCGTCGGCTGCCAAGGTGGCGAAGTTCAGGCGACTGGCCAGGTCACCCGGTTCGAATACGAAAGGTGTCCCGGCTGTGTCCAGCACGCCCCGCCCGATCATGTAGCGAAATGGGTCGTAGCCGAAAAGCCCTATGTGTGCAGGTCCGGATCCAGGGGTAAGTCCCGGACCTAGAGGGTCATGAAAGCCGCAAATGGAGGACCGTGCCAGTCCATCCAGATTCGGGGTGTGGGCAGCCTCCAAAGAGGTCTTGCCATTAGGTCCCGCCAGACCTCCCACCCCGTCCAAGACTACCAGAAGAATTTTCGTGTCGTTCTCAATAACCAAAGAAGAAAGCAGATCCAGATCCATAACGATTCCCCTACTAATTTGTAGTCAATTACATCCCAGGTTGAACCTCAATATGTCATTATAAGACCCTATTTACCGATTGCCAACCACCAACGGGGTCAGCCCTTGACATGGGACAACTTTGAGAAGATACGTATAAGCGAAAAACGAAACAATTACAAAAATGTCCCATGTCAAGGGCTGACCCCGTTTGACTTGGCGGCAGTGATGATCTAACCTGGCCCGGGACTATGGCACCGATTGGAAACTGCCCTTATCAGCACCATGTCTTTAGCAATTGAAAAAAGAGCAATAACGGTTGACTTAGGTTGATTTATGGGAAAAAGTTATTAGTCTTTAAAAGTTTCTTGGCAACAAATGATTTAATCCTAAGCAGTCTCAATCTCCAGTAAAATACATGTTTTAAACAAAACAGTACGTTTGTCCTTAAATTTCCAATTTTCAAGAAAGGCTGGTGAACAATGTCTTGGCAAATAGGATCTGAGATTCTTAGTGTTGAGGGTCGTGAGATTTTGGACAGTCGTGGTAACCCCACTGTGGAGGTAGAGGTGGGCTTGGCCAGTGGTGCCTTCGGGCGCGCCGCTGTGCCATCCGGTGCTTCCACAGGGGAGTTGGAGGCGGTGGAGCTGCGTGATGGAGATCCAAAGCGCTATCTGGGCAAAGGGGTAAGCAAGGCCGTCGAGCACGTCAACGGTGAGATAGCCCAGGCGCTAATGGGGAGAGATCCCATTGATCAGATCGAGATCGACAGGACCCTGATTGAACTGGACGGGACAAAAAATAAATCTCGTCTAGGGGCAAATGCCATTCTGGGAGCCTCTCTGGCAGTGGCAAAGGCTGCTGCAGCGGAGTGCGGCTTGCCCCTCTATTCCTATATTGGCGGCACCAATGCAAAAGAGTTGCCGGTGCCCATGATGAATGTCCTCAATGGTGGCGCCCATGCTGACAACAATGTTGATATTCAGGAGTTCATGATTTTTCCGGTTCGAGCTGCTAGCTTTGCAGAAGCGCTGCGTATGGGAGCGGAGATTTTTCACAGCTTGAAATCGGTTCTCAAAAAGCATGGATACAACACCGCAGTAGGAGACGAAGGCGGGTTCGCCCCGGATCTCAAATCCAACGAGGAAGCCTTGGACGTGCTTCTGCAAGGAATTGAGGGGGCAGGATATAGACCTGGCGAGGACATTTATTTGGCCCTGGATGTGGCTGCCAGTGAATTGTACAAAGATGGGGTTTACAGGTTGGAGGCAGAGAAGAAACCCGAGCGCAGCTCTGATGACATGATTGGATGGTATGGGAAGTTGATTGGCAAATATCCCATCATTTCCATCGAGGACGGTCTTGCGGAAAACGATTGGGCTGGCTGGGCCAAGCTAACCGCTGAACTGGGAAAGAAAGTTCAACTTGTGGGTGACGATATTTTCGTTACCAACACCGAAATCCTCGCCCGGGGCATACGTGAGAATGTGGCAAACTCAATTCTCATCAAACTAAACCAGATCGGCACACTCACAGAAACTCTCGATGCCATAGAGATGGCCAAGCGAGCCGGCTACACTGCGGTAATATCACACAGGTCTGGCGAAACTGAGGACACGACCCTTGCTGATGTGGCGGTGGCATGCAACACCGGGCAGATCAAAACCGGCTCTCTCTCGAGGACCGACCGTACCGCCAAGTACAACCAACTCTTGCGCATCGAGAGCGAGCTAGGAGAGAATGCGATTTATCCAGGCGCAAATGCTTTCTACAATCTAAGAGGAGTCAAGATTTAGGCGACGCAGTCATGTAGCGAAGTGGGGATATGGAGTGTTGGAGTATTGGAGTACTGGAGTATTGCAAGAATATACTACTGCTCTTAATTTCTTCTCTCATTGCTCCATCACTCCATCACTCCATTACTCCAATGAACGGTTTTGTCGAAGAGAAGTTCGCCTTTGCTCGATTTGAGGTTGAAATGAAGGAGTTCTGCCATGCCAGTTGCAGATTATAAAACCTACTGCAAAATGCTGGATAGAGCGCGAGATAATAAGTTCGCCTACCCGGCCATCAATGTTACCTCCCTTGCTACAGCAAATGCTGTTCTGAAAGGTTTGGCCGAGAGTCGGAGCGACGGCATCATTCAGGTTTCCACTGGTGGTGGTGCTTTCGCTTCAGGTTCAGCGGTCAAGGATATGGCCCTGGGGGCCATTTCAATTGCCGAGCACGTCCACCGTGTCGCCGAGCGATATGATATTTATGTGGCACTGCATACCGATCACTGCCCGGCAGACAAACTCGACAGCTTTATGATTCCCTTGATTGAGGAGACAGAAAGACGTAGGGCGGCAGGCCAGCCCAATCTATTCAACAGTCACATGTTCGATGGCAGTGCGCTGCCTTTAAAGGAAAACCTGGATATCTCTGTTCCTCTTCTAGAGCGTTGCCACAAAAGCGAACTTATTCTCGAAGTCGAAGTAGGAGTTGTAGGGGGTGAAGAGGATGATGTCAGCGCCGAAGGAGTAGATTCCTCGAAGCTTTATACAACACCGGAAGATATGCTCGAGGCAGCGCGTCGACTAAATGAAGTGCAGGGTGCGCTCTACCTGGTTGCAGCCACCTTTGGCAACGTCCATGGAGTTTACAAGCCTGGGCACGTCAAGCTCAAACCGACTATTTTGCGAGACGGACAGGAGGAGTTGGAGAAAGGTTACGGTAGGGAGGGTCGCTTTTACTTGGTGTTCCACGGAGGGTCTGGCTCGTCTCTTGAGGAAATACACGAGACTCTGGACTACGGCGTTATCAAGATGAATATAGACACCGATACCCAATATGCTTTTACCCGCCCCATTGCAGGCCACATGCTGAAGAACTACGATGGTGTTCTCAAGGTTGATGGGGAAGTGGGCAACAAGAAGACATATGACCCTCGCGTCTATATGAAAATGGCAGAAGAGGCCATGGCTGAGCGGGTAAAGCAGGCGGTGAAAGACTTGAGGGGAACAGGCACGACATTATTTGATGAGTGAAAAGGGAAAATCTTTAAAGGGAACTGTAAATGAGCAATCCTATGACAATCACCAAAGATAGATTTGATGCGGTACTTTTTGATCTTGATGGCGTCCTTACAGCCACCGCCAAGGTCCACACGGTTTGCTGGAAGAAGATGTTTGATGAATTCCTGCGACGGTGCCCTGATGAACCCTTTGAGTCCTTTAATATCAAGACAGATTACCCGATACACATTGATGGAAAGCTCCGAGAGGACGGGGTGCGCAGCTTTCTAAAGTCTCGTGGAATTTTCTTGCCTGAGGGTGACCCAGCTGAGCCTCCGAGCTACGAAACCGTTCATGGTCTCGGAAAACTTAAAGACGGAATGTTTAAAGAAATCCTCCACGAAGAGGGTGTAGAGGTGTACGAAGGGGCTGTGGAGCTGGTGAAACAACTTCGAGACCAAGGGATAAAAACTGCTGTAGTCTCTGCGAGTAAGAACTGCAAAGCAGTCCTCGAGGCAGCTTCCATCGAGCATTTGTTCGATGTGCGGGTGGACGGTGAGGTCGCCAACCAGCTGAAGCTTCCCGGCAAACCTGCTCCCGACAAGTTTCTCAAAGCTGCTCAGCAGCTTGAGGTGGAACCTGATCGTGCCGTGGTGGTAGAGGATGCTATCTCCGGTGTCCAAGCCGGCCGAGCCGGCGGATTCGGCCTGGTTATCGGGGTTGACCGCAAAGGACAAGCGGAAGAGTTAAGAAAGAACGGTGCCCATATCGTCGTATCCGATCCCGGGGAGCTCTTGTGATATTAGATTGCAGATTTTGGCTTTCAGATTGGCCTGATTTGAAGTATTAGGAGCAAGGACGATGCTTCATCGAGAACGGTTGAAACCTCCCAAATATGTTTATCCTCCCCATGAGTGGAAATTAATTGAAAAAGATTTCTATCCCCGTTTTTTGGCTCAATCGGAAACCATGTTTTCCCTCGGCAATGGTTATATAGGCATGAGGGGTAATTTCGATGAGGGGAGGCCCGCCTTCGAGAAGGGCACTTTCGTCAACGGCTTCTACGAGTCCTGGCCTATCGTCTATGGAGAGGAGGCCTATGGTTTCGCCCAAACCGGGCAAACCATCGTCAACGTGCCAGATACCAAGATTATCAACCTTTACGTGGATGATGAACCCTTCTATCTTCCTACCGCTGACCTGCTCAGCTTTGAGCGTGTCCTTGATATGAAAAACGGCACCCTCGATAGGGAGATACTCTGGGAAACGCCGTCAGGAAAAAGAGTTTCCATCAAGTCCCGCAGGCTGGTGTCCCTGGAACACCGTCACTTGGCTGCTATTTTCTATGAAGTGACCGTTCTCAATGGCAAGGCCCCGGTGGTCCTCTCCTCCAAGCTAGTCAATGAGCAAGGTGAAGTTAACGATGAGGGGGACCCTCGACGAGCACGGGGCTTCAGAGACCGGGTCCTGTTGCCGATGGTTAACTACGAAGAAAATCAGCGAATCATTTTTGGCTACCAGACGAGACGCAGCAAGATGACATTAGCCTGTGGCATGGAGCATGTGCTCGAAACGGAATGTTCGTCTTCTTCCAAGAGGCAACTTTCAGAAGATTCCGGCAAGGTTGTTTTTTCCATCGAGGCACAACCGGGTCTACCCATTCAGCTGACCAAGTGCATAACCTACCACACTTCCAGGAGCGCCCCTCCCGAGGAGCTCTGCGGCAGAGCCGGACGAACCCTTGATCGTGCCAAGGAGCAGGGATTTTCGGCGCTGCTTGCGGATCAGCGGCGGTGTCTTGATGGTTTCTGGAAGAGAAGCGATGTTGAGGTATTCGTCGACCCCTCCAAGAGACGGAGGACCAGAGAGGAGTGGCAACAGGCGGTCCGCTTCAATCTTTTCCATATCTTACAGGCTGCTGGCCGGGCGGAGGGAGTCGGAGTTCCGGCCAAGGGGCTTACAGGTCAGGCCTACGAAGGGCACTATTTCTGGGATATCGAGATCTACCTTCTGCCATTTCTCATTTACACTTCGCCCCGGATTGCCAGAAATCTGCTGAGATTCCGTTACAGCATGCTGGAAAAGGCCAGAAAGCGAGCTCAAGAGCTAAATCACAGAGGGGCACTTTTCCCCTGGCGGACCATCAACGGTGAGGAGGCCTCTGCCTACTATGCGGCTGGCACGGCTCAATATCATATCAATGCGGATATTATCTATGCCATGAGGAAGTACGTGCATGCCACAGGGGATCTGGAGTTTCTTTATGATGAGGGCGCCGAAATGCTGGTGGAAACAGCCAGGCTGTGGGCCGATCTCGGTTTCTACTCGGAAAGGAAGGGCGGGAAATTTTGTATTCACGGAGTTACCGGACCGGACGAGTACAACACCGTGGTAAATAACAACACTTTCACCAACCTGATGGCAAGGGAGAACTTGTGGTACGCAGCAGCGGTAGTGAAAGAGATTCATCAGGATCATCCCGACCGTTTTGCCGAACTGGTGGACAAGACTGGACTGGATATTTCCGAGATCGAGCAGTGGCAGAAGGCTGCAGACAACATGTACCTTCCCTTCGACGAGAAGTCCTCCATTCACCCTCAGGACGACAGCTTTCAGGACAAAGAGATGTGGGACTTCGACAACACACCTCTAGACAAATACCCCTTGCTACTCCACTATCATCCTCTGGTAATTTACCGGCACAAAGTAATCAAGCAGGCGGATTTGGTGTTGGCCATGTTTCTTCTTGGAGATGAGTTCTCAATAGATGAAAAGAAGCGCAACTTTGATTACTACGATCCTTTGACTACCGGGGATTCATCCCTATCGGTGGGCATCCAAAGTATCGTGGCCTTCGAGCTAGGCTATCTGGAAAAGGCAAACGAGTATGCCCGTTATGCGGTGCTCATGGATCTTGCTGACATTGGAGGTAACGTGAGTGACGGAGTCCACATGGCTGCCATGGGCGCCACCTGGATGGTCCTGGTTTACGGCTTTGCGGGAATGCGCGATTATGACGGCCAGCTGTCCTTCAATCCAGTGCAGTTTGAGGGGCAGGGGAGGATTCGTTTTCCCCTGACAGTCCGGGGGCAGAGGATAGAAGTGGACATGAAGTCGGATTGCACCACCTACACTTTGCTTAAGGGTGACTCTCTGATTATTCGACACAGAGACGAAGAGATTCGACTTTCTCCGGATAATCCTAGTGCGGTGTGTCCCATGATTGCAGCAGGTGGTTCATAAAATGTCCAGGCGAGGAAGACTTCTGTTTGCTAAATCCGTAATCCCCGCCCGCCATACGAGCAAGGCGAGGCGGGCGGGCGCAATATAAAATCGTATGGAGGATAAAATGCAAGATCAAGGTCAAGTGAGGAGTTTGCAAGGTTTAGAGGATTTTGGAATAACCAATGCCAATACAGTATGGTGGAACTTATCAAGTCCCGCCCTTTATGAACACGCTCTTCAAAGGCACGAAGGACTCATGTCCCATCTCGGACCACTTGTGGTTCGGACCGGTCAGTACACGGGCCGTTCCCCCAACGACAAGTACCTTGTTCGAGAGCCATCCAGCCAGGAGAAGATATACTGGGGTGAGGTCAATCGGCCTTTCAGCCCTGAGCGTTATGAAGCATTACGGGCCCGCATTCTGGCCTATCTCGAGGGTAAAGATCTGTATGTCCAGGACTGTTATGTGGGTGCAGACCCGAAGTATAGGCTTCCCATTAGGGTTATTACCGAGAAGGCCTGGCACAATCTCTTCGCCCGCAACATGTTCGTCCGGGAACTGGATCCTCTCAAGCTGGCCCAGCACCAACCGAAATTCACTATTCTCGATGCAGCAGGCTTCAACGCCAACCCCGAGGAAGACGGCACTAATTCTGAGGTCGTAGTTCTGCTTAATCTGGGGAGAATGGAGGCGTTCGTCGCAGGCAGTCATTATGCCGGAGAGATGAAAAAGACCATGCTTACGGTGATGACCTACATACTGCCGGAACAGAACGTTTTGCCTATGCACTGCTCTGCCAACTATGGCAAGAGCCAAGATGATGTTGCCCTGTTTTTCGGCCTTTCGGGAACGGGTAAGACCACGCTCTCGGCTGATCCGGATCGAACTCTTATCGGCGACGATGAGCATGGCTGGAGCGAAAATGGAGTGTTTAACTTCGAAGGTGGCTGTTACGCCAAGGTAATTAGGTTATCCCCTGAGGATGAGCCTGAGATCTACGATACCACCCGGCGATTTGGCACAATCTTGGAGAACGTGGCCATCAATTCGGCAAGTCGGCGTCTAGATCTAGACAGCGATGCCTTCACCGAGAACACTCGGGCTTCCTACCCCATTTCTCATATCCCCAACGCTGATCGGGATGGGGTGGCCGGTCATCCTAAACAAGTATTGTTTCTCACAGCAGATGCCTTCGGCGTATTGCCGCCTGTTGCAAGACTGACGCCGGAACAGGCAATGTATCACTTTCTTTCCGGTTACACCGCCAAAGTGGCCGGTACTGAAAGGGGCATAAAGGAGCCACAGGCTACCTTCAGCGCCTGCTTTGGAGCTCCTTTCATGGCTCTTAATCCGGCGGTGTATGCTGATCTCTTGGGTGAGAAGATCGCAAAACACAATGCTTCGGTGTGGCTGATTAACACCGGCTGGAGCGGTGGTCCCTACGGCACAGGGAAGCGAATTAAGCTGGCTTACACTCGCGCTATGGTTAGTGCGGTGTTGAATGGCACCCTGGAAGCAATTCCTAGGACCAAGGATTCTTTCTTTGGGATCGAGGTGCCAGAGAGCTGTCCTGATGTGCCATCTGAAGTACTGCAACCCCGGAACACCTGGCAGGACAAGGCGGCTTACGACGAACAGGCGAAAAAACTGGCCTCTATGTTTGCTGAGAACTTCAAGCAGTTCGCCGAAGACGTCTCGGAAGAAATCAGCGGAGCCGGACCGTCGTAGTACGCATAGGGCATGGAGCATAGAGCATGGGGCAGCAATTTCGAATTTCGAATTGCGGATGTGAGATATGAGATGTGGGATGTGAGATAGGGTTTACCGTTCACCGTTTACGACTTGAACGACTTGATTTAACGCTCTGCATTTTTTGGAGGATAAGAATAGTGGTCCACGAACTTGCTGGTAAACCACCGCCAAGATCTCTACTTGAAAATATTCCCAGGCTTGTTTCAGCCTACTTCACTCACCAGCCTGATGTTTCGGAGCCAGAACAGCGTGTTTCCTTTGGCACCTCGGGCCACCGGGGCTCTTCCTTGAAAAACAGCTTTAACGAAAGCCATGTGCTGGCAATCAGCCAGGCCATTTGTGAATACCGGCAAGGGAAAGGCATCTCCGGTCCTCTTTTTATGGGAATGGACACCCATGCTCTTTCCGAAGCGGCATTGGCCAGCGGACTCGAAGTCTTTGCTGCAAACGGGGTGAGAGTTATGATTCAGAAGGATTTCGGCTACACACCCACCCCGGTTATCTCTCACGCCATCTTGACCTACAACCGCACCGAAGATAAGGGACTCGCCGATGGCGTTGTCATCACCCCTTCCCACAATCCGCCTTCGGATGGGGGCTTCAAGTACAACCCCCCAGAGGGTGGACCTGCGGATACCCAAACCACCACGCTTATCGAGAAGAGAGCGAACGAGATACTGGCCGGCGGACTCAAGGAAGTCAAACGGCAGCCTTTTGAAAGAGCGCTAAAGGCTGACACCACCAGAGAGTATGATTTCATAACTCCCTACGTTGAGGATCTTATAAATATCATCGATATGGAGATTATTGCCAAAGAGGGGATCAGGATAGGTGTGGACCCCCTGGGCGGGTCGGCCGTCAACTTCTGGGATCCTATTGCCGAGAAATACAACCTCTCTATCGAGGTGGTAAATCGTAGTGTTGATCCTACCTTTGGTTTCATGACTGTGGATAAGGATGGCAAGATCAGGATGGACTGCTCCTCGAAATATGCCATGGCAGGTTTGATCCAACTCAAAGACAACTTTGACATCGCCTTCGGAAATGACGCAGATTGCGATCGCCACGGAATCGTTACCAGGAGTGCTGGGCTGATGAATCCTAACCATTATCTTGCGGTGGCGGTGTGGTATCTGTTTCAAAATCGGCCTGATTGGAAAGCGGGCGCAGCTGTGGGTAAGACTCTGGTTTCCAGTTCCATGATAGATCGGGTGAGTGCAAGATTGGGAAGGAAACTCTCCGAAGTACCGGTGGGCTTTAAATGGTTTGTGGATGGTCTGCTCCATGGCACTTACGGGTTTGGCGGCGAGGAAAGCGCCGGGGCTTCATTTTTGAGAAAAGACGGCACCGTCTGGACAACTGACAAAGACGGAATCATCATGGATCTCCTTGCCTGCGAGATCACCGCAGCAAAAGGCAAAGATCCAGCGGAACTTTACAAAGAACTCGAAGAGGAGCTAGGCAGTCCGTTGTATGAACGTATTGACGCACCCGCGACGGTCGAACAAAAGGAAGTTCTCAAAAAACTGTCTCCCCAGATGGTTAAAGCAGAAGAACTAGGCGG
>JASFKF010000016.1:0-10585 GCA_050118775.1 Syntrophobacterales bacterium | reverse complement strand
CATCCCGCATCTCATATCTCACATCATTTATTCCAAAAACCGGTTTATCAACCCTTATAGTAAAACTGCAACCTCGTTGGCCCAATTTCAATGTTGTCGAATTCTCTGAGCCGGTGACTGCTCCCAATCTGAACACCATTTACTTTAACCTTGGCTCGTCCCGCAGGGCTCAGATGATATCCCGTGGGTCGCCTACTGATGGTTGCAGCCACTTTCGGGGTGAAAAGCCCCCCGATAGGGATGTCGGCTTCATCGCCTTTCCCTAGTTTCACCAATTTTCTCTTGATTTCGTATTCCCCGCTCCCACCGGAGACAAAGGCCAAAACTGCCGGTCGTTCAGCAGAGACAGCAGTACTGGCAAGGCCCGCTGCTTCAGCTTCCTCTTCTGATGGTTCGGACTCACCCTGAGCCACCTGTACGAACATGGTCTCCTCGGTGAGTTTGGTGTCTTCCTGAATCTCAGCTGGATCCAGAGTAAAGACAAGAGTATGTTTGCCTATGAGAATCTGGTCTCCGTTTTTCAGCTTAGTGCTCGTGACCCGCTCACCGTTAAGGAATGTGCCGTTTTTGCTCTGCAAATCGGTAAGGACGTATTCCTTGCCCGCCGGATCTATGCGAGCGTGGTACCCAGAAACCAAAAGATTCTCCACTATGATGTCATTTGCCGGCTCCCTGCCTATTGTCTTGCTGTCCCCTGCAAGTTCGATCTCTTTTAAAGGCAGGTCCTTAAACTTGAGTGTTAAAAGCGCCATGAGATCACCCCACTCGCCAGCGATGTAACCTCTCCGCTGACTCTACTACTTGGATCTAAACAGTTTATGCAAAAGCCCTTTTTCTTCCTTCTCAATTAGTAAGAGCAGCGCGGTGACATTGTCCAGACCTCCTCTTTCATTTGCCATATTTACCAAGCGCTCGCAGACTTCTCCGAGTCCTCCCCCATCGAGCACAGCCTGGTGAATTTCTTCGTCGGAGAGCATATCCGTTAGACCGTCGCTGCACATCAGGATCAAGTCTCCCGCAAAAGACTGTGTCTCGTAGACATCCGCCTCCACGGTCTCATGAATGCCAACCGCTCTCACCAAAATATGCTTCATAGGAATCGAGGCAGTGTTCGGATCCCAGTCAGGGTTTTTACGCATATGCTCAGCAAGGAGAGTATGATCCTGGGTGAGTTGCTCGATTTCATTTTCACGAATAAGGTAAATCCTACTGTCTCCCACATTGGCTGTTATCAGGGTGTCACCGAAAAAATAGGCAACGGCGGCAGTTGAACCCATGCCTTTGTACGACCCCTGATCTTGGGAGAGCTGATATACCACCCGATTGGCCAACTCTATGCTATGACAGACTGCTGTGGCTGCCGGTGACATATTGCTCTCTGAAGCCTCCTTGGCCACAGGAGAGGTGTGAAAGGCCTCCATGTAGTCTTTGACGCTGCTGACCACGGTACTGCTGGCAACTTCGCCGGCCCGGTGTCCTCCCATACCGTCTGCCACGATATAGAGGCCCACCTGATCGTCCTTATAGAAGGAGTCCTCGTTGTTTTCTCTCCTCCTGCCTACGTCGGTGAGTCCCGCCGAATGTACTTTCATAGAATACCCACGCTGTAAGAGCTATTCACAGATTCAAAGGCTTTCCGCACTACCCCTTGGATTTCTCCACTGCTAGGAAATTCAAATAAAGCGCGTAGGCCTCATCTACCACCACCTCCAACTTGTCCATGGTAAAGGGTAAGTGGGGGGTGATTGCCTCCCGGACGCATTCCATCATTAGATCATGTTCATGTGTATTAGGACCAATACGGCGCATATCCAAATATATATACTGCAAACGATCTCGGACTGTATTAACCAGCTCTCTGGTGATGATCTGGTAGGTCTCCTGCTCACTCATTACTGGCATGTCTCTCAGTCATTTTTGGCTGAGCATGGTAGCACCCTTATTGTGAAAAGTCACAAATTTTCCCTTAATGTTGCATACCTAAGGGTTTCCCCACCACTCAAACCAATAGTTATGACCTCCGAATCGCTGGTTCTACTTCTTGCCTAACTTCTCCTCGGAAACCGCTTCCACTACCCAGGATTTTAGCCTACCTTTATGATCATAGAACTCAGCAAAACGGGCAATGACTCGCTTGGCTTTCGCCACCGCCTGTTTGCGCAGTCCAGTGTTGAGACCAATACGTAAATATTCCAAGGGGGTTATAAAGGGTGCCAGAATGTTATGGCTGTAGCGATCACACCCCATATGCACACACTTAGCATGAAGATCATGATTTTGGCCATACTCAGTTCCAGTTAATGAGGTGTAAGACCTGAATACTTTGCAGTTGTTGCAACCATTAATCTTGACAAAGTATGGTATCTCCTTCGGATTAGTCATCGCAACCCCTGGAGCTGTGTGATTCATATGCCATCTCAACGCTTCTACTGGACCTGTTCCACTCATGCCAACAACACTCACCCAATGACTGACTCCACAGAATATCGGATGAATTTTGGCCTGTTGCTCACTGCCGTCGCGCCTTATTCATCCAAAAATTACTATGGGTAAATACAAGTCAGTATATATTTTCCATGAGAGGAGGTCTTTCCCCGCCATGCTCTACTTAGATTAAAAGTTCCTATAATTCAAGTAATTTATAATTTTTATCCCCGGATGGACAATCTTGTTTTTTACACCCACCTGTAAGTCAATTTATTTATATTTTCCTCTACTACAGAGCTGCCAAGGGCTAGCGCTTCTGCTGGTTGACCCCCTAGCATGATGCAAGAACGATACCATTGCTCGCCGGTTTTTATACTGCTAAAATGCGGATTACCAGCAGGCAGCGGGCAGGGTCCAGTAGGCACAGCGAGACGACACGGGGAAGGGGAGAACCGGCGAGACGGGGATTAGAGGTTGGAGGTCACGCCTGGTGATTTCAAAATCCGAAATCCGAAATTACCAAAGTGCCTACTGCCTAGTGCCTAGTAAAAACGGGCATATCTCGCCCACCGACTAGGGTCGATGCTAAACCAAAATTGGGAGAAGATGAGTGGTCAACAAATTTAAATCCGGTTTCGTCTCTATAATAGGCCCACCCAATGTGGGGAAATCCACTTTATTAAATCGACTTATTGGAGAAAAGATAGCCATTATATCTCCCAAACCTCAAACCACCCGGAATCGAATTCTGGCAGTAAAAACCACTCCTGAATACCAAATGGTTTTTCTGGACACTCCCGGCATTCATCAAGCCAAGGGCAAACTCAACCTTGCTATGGTGCGAACCGCCCTGGCCACACTGTCAACCGTGGATTTGATTCTCTTTTTGCTAGATGCGCAATCACCGGACAATCAGAGTAACCAGACCGTCCTCGAAGCCCTCAAGAGTGTAGATACCCAAAGCCTCTTGGTTATGAACAAAATCGACTTGGTCCCAGAAAGATCCCTATCACCTGTAATCGACAAATTTGAACGACTGCATCAGTTCAAAGGCTCTGTTTGCATCTCCGCTCTCCATGGTCTGGGGATCGATGATCTTGTGGCCAAGATCGTTTCACTACTCCCCACCGGCCCTGCTTATTATCCGGAAGACACACTTACCGACCTACCGGAGCGATTTTTCTGCGCCGAGATAATCAGGGAAAAGATCTTGAACTTGACCTCAGAGGAAATCCCCTATGCCGTGGCAGTTACGGTTAACTCCTTTAAGGAAGATGAGCAAAAGAATCTTATTCGCATTCAGGCTGATATTCACGTCGAGCGACCTTCCCAGAAAGGAATCATCATTGGCAAGGGAGGTTCAATGCTACGGGAGATTGGCAAACAGGCCCGCCTTGACATGGAAAAGCTTCTTGGCGCCCGAGTGTTCTTGGAGTTGTGGGTACGTATCCAGAAAAAGTGGCGCAAAGATCCCCGAGCCCTCAAAGAGTTTGGTTATCAATAAAAAAAGGGCTCAGGGTGCAGGGCACAAGGCAGAAGGTTAAAAAGTCAGGAGTCAGAATTCAGAATCCAGAATCCAGGTGAAATGCAACCAAAATTGACTTCATCTGACCTACCGCCTCTTTGAACCGCAGAATGTCGAACAAGGAATTTTGAATATCGAAGTGATCACTTCATCATTCTGCGGTTTCTTGTTCTGCGGTTCGATATTCAGTACTTCTGTCCTCCGTCATCTGTCGTCTAGGTTTTGCCTCCAACCTTAAGGCCTGAGGTTGCCGAAGGGCTGCTCCTCCAACCTCTTGCCCCCCCACCAGTTCTATGGACCATCCTGGCTGAAGGCTGATCGCTTTAATTAGAATAACTGGAGCCTCGGTTCTGCGATGGTTCCTCTTACCTTGAATGGTAAAGGTTTGCCTCGATTTAGAAAAGCTTCTGCTACTCTGCCCTTATCTGCGGGAAGATCAATCAGTTCAGCCTCTACCTGCCCTCGCCCCGCCAGATTCAAAACGCTGCTAGACAAACTAGGTTGAAGTCTCACTTCACCCGTCACTGTACCTTTAAAGCCCTTGCCATTAAACTGGCAATCATTTATTTTCAAATTCCCACCAGAGAGCTCAATAGTAGCCGCCACCTCGAGCCCCTCCAAGGTTCTTGCCTTCAGATAGGGGGAGTCAATAGGACAACTCCCATTTACCAGCTTGAAATTTCCACCGCCGACAGAATGCACCAGATCACCAACTACTCCCTCCAACTCAATTTCTCCGGAAATCTTCCCCTCTAGTGGGCGGTCGAGGACCAGAGAAAGACCGGATTGACCTTCCAAGCTAACCGTCTGGGCCCATACCCGCATCCGATAGTTTTTAAAATTATGTATTGGCGCTAAGCGGAAGTCTCCACTCAACGACCCTCCATAGGCCTGACTGCGAAAGGTAAAGGCAAGATCTCCCTTGAGCAGTGGAAGAAGCTTAAACCGGGTATGAACCTTGGTCGCTTCAAAAAGTGATTTGCTCTCCAGATCCATTGATCTAACAGTGCATTTAGCGAATTTAACCCCGGGCGGTATGGTGAGGGACATGTCTGTAAGATCAAACTTGAATCCCAAACTCGCGCTTGCAACCGCCTCCAGTTTTTCTTGCAAGCTCTCATAGGGAAAACGCCATATCACCAGGACCATGGTGAGAACCATTGCCCAGAGAAAGTACCCTATGACTTTTTTAGTCGGCACGCGTTTCATTATCTACTGCCAAGCGAAACGGGCGGGGTAATTCCCGCCCTAAGTGTCTTGCAGCGCAAAATAGGTGGTGTCAAAACTCAAGTTGCGGGCGCGACCGTCGACCCCGTCTTTTCCAAATCCCCAATCCGCAATCCAAAATCCGAAATCCGCAATGTACCCTACGCCTCCTTACTCCCCACCACTTCGGCCGCCCCGCTCACTTTACGAGTTACCACTACCAAGCTTACTTCCAGCTGAGATGGATTCCGCTGTTGCGGCCTAATGGTAAGTCTGCTGATGCGCACTTGTTCGGGTGCGGTCTCAATATGGTAGAGGTAAGGGATTAGCCGCTCAAGTGTCACACCTTTGAACCGCATCTCCACCTGTTCTTCTTGGTGTTTGTCACTAAGTTGTTTCACCGAAGGTCGCATGAATTCGATCTGCCCCTTTATGCCGTCACGGCCAGCCAACCCTTCCAGAAATGCAAATAAAGTAAAGTCTTTCGAACGCTGGCTCAAACTACTCTCGATTCGCCCGCTTTCTGCCTTCATTTCTTGGTACAGCCGCTCGAGATTAATCAGTTCCTGGAAGCGCTTCTCACTCTGCTCAATCTTCACTGCCAACTTATTTCGTCGTCCCAGAATTGGGCGCACTATCCATAGGCTCACTGCCAGAAGCACCAAAATGCTACCTAGGGCTACAAGTAACTGGTTCCGGGTAAACCGCATCATGAGCCTTCTCCAGTGAGTTGCTGGCGGAGCAGTTCCAAACCAAACTGCACCCCCTTACCATCTGTTGCCGCCTTCGCCCCGGTGATAGTAACTTGGTCGAAGTCTTTTAAAGCTACCAAACGATTCTTTACCCCATCAACCGTGTTGAAACCATCTGCTCGCCCGCTCAACCTGACCCGCTCGTTATCTACGGTCAACAAGCTTACAGTTATATCCAAGTCTTTAGGGATTGCTTGGCTAATCACTCTAAGTAACTCAGCCGACGAGTGATGTCTGGCCTCTGCCCCAAAAAGAGCTACCGATTGGTTTAATTCGTCAATCTTATTCTTGACAATGCTTGCGTATTGTTCTGGCCGAACTGATCCCTTAAATTGCGGCACGGTGCGCTGAAAAACCTCGTCGACACTCTGGTTGATTCGGTCTAGCCGCTGCTTCTTTGTATAGATATCTATCCCGGTTGAACCTAGCCAGGCAAAAGCTACCAGGGCGCAGGCGACCAGACCGTAGCTCACCTGGTGTCGCCATTTTACCAGTGGGCTTTGCCCCCTTATCTCTTCAGCTTGAAAGTTAAATCCCATTCTGCGACTTGTGCCTTTAAAGGCCAAACCTGCTGCCACTGAAAACACAGGCACATCAGCCATGTGGTCGCCAAACTGGTCGAGCAAACCCAGATTCTCCATGTCGATCAGGCAACGCACTTGAATCCCGAGGGCCTTCTCCAAAGCCTCCGGCAAACCTTTTATGAGTGAACCTCCTCCGTTCAATAGCATCAACTCTGGCCAAAACTCACGATCCTGCACCTTAGCTGCCATCAATGACAGTTCAATCTCCCGGGCTAATAACTCAGCTTGGCTGACAACAGCACCTCCGACAAAAACTTGTGCGTCTGAAGTCTCATCCTCATCCATACCCATGGAAAAAATTTTGTCCACGGCCTCATCAACCGATATCCCCAAGGTCTCTGCAACGTTTCGAGACATTTGACCACAGCCGCTGGTGAGGGACCGCAGATAGGTGTCCTTTCCCCGGTTCTGATACAAAAGATTGGTCTTGCCATGACCAATATCCAGAATGGCGAATTTATCCGGCAAGAGTTGCTTAAGTTGACCGGCAATAAAAAACAAACCACTTGCGTCCAGATCAACCACCTCTGGCTGAATTCCTACTTCCTGGAACGCTGATAGCAAAGGATCCAGGACGCCCTTGGGGAACGCAGCGGCGAGTACTCCGTGAGTGCCTTCTGGGCGGGGTTCCGTCTTGACGAAGTCAATCTGAACTGCATCAAGGGGAAGAGGCAGACCTGGTTCCATCTCGAAACCTATTACCTGAGAAATCTTGCGTTCGGCGGAGAAGGGAAAGCTGAGTCGTCTCAAAAATGTTTCATTAGTGGGCAGAGCCACTAGATAGCGGTCGCTTTCCAGGTTCTGTTCTGAGATGAGGTCCACCAGGGTGGTGGCCACCTGGAGGGGATCAGCATCCGCAGGCAACCTGGCACTTCCATAACCCGTCATTTGGCTAACTCTGAGGCCGCGGGTTACCTGGACCACCTTTATACGGCTGCTGCCAATATCAATTCCGAGAATTTTCTCCGGCATGGATCAATTCACCCCCACCCAGATCATAGCAAGAATGGAACCACAAAGAACAAAAAGCTCACAAAGACAAAAATATATGTGTATTCAGTCCAATACAGCTTATTTTTTATTCACATCTTTGACTAAATTCTCAGACCTTTTATTCTTTGTGCTCTTCGTGTGCTTCGTGGTTAGATATTTAGTTCGTGACTAGTAGACTTCCCAATAGCGAATAGAAACTGTTACCTGACCTTCCTCTCTCTCTGATTTAGTGCGCTCCAGGCAAGCGAAAATCGACTTCCTTCCCACCCCCGCTTTACCCGTCAATTTTGCAGAAAAATGGTTACTCTGGGTTGCAACAAGTTCAGCTGGCAGGCTGATGTCGTTGAATCCCGCCATCCTGTTTCGATACCAATCCGGTTCCGCCAGAAAGTCCCAGTGCATAGGTTCCTCACGGTAAGCCACGACGCTTTCCGCCCAGGCCTCAGCTGTATCCTCAGAAACACTCTTACTTACTAGAGCTCTGAGAATCAAAGGGGTTGCAGTGTTTATGTTGATTTTGCCATTACCATAGACTGTGAGAAGATCCCTTAAACCAGGGTTTTCCTCCGCCCCAAAATACAGCGCTTCGGTCATGCCTCGAACTAGTTGCAGCTCAGCAAGTGATGTGAACGGGCCGTTCTTACACTCATAAGGATGCTCTAGCTGTTGATAGTAGATAGTTTCCGCACCGAACTCTCCAGCAGTCTCATCATCCCTGTCTAGCCAGTCTGTGATCGCCTGAACCAAGCCCTGCGCCACCTCTTCCTCTAACTGAAAAGGTTTATTTGTTAGCAGCCCCGTCAAGACCTTCTGATAGATGTCCTGCGCTTTGCCATCTTTATCCACCAGGTAATTGATGGGGAATTTACTTGCCTCGTCTACCACCTTCCCTTCTAAGGTACCGTCTTCTGGCAATTGCACCGGTAAAGCATCAGCTTCCGCCACTTGGGCCCATGGCTCTCCTGGATGGTCCACCTCGGTCTCGGCCAAATCCTTTGCCAGCAAGGATATGGCCAAACTCACCCCGGACTTTGCCACACCCTCGGCCTGAAGACTATCCCGAAAATGGCGGGCACCTGCCCCCTCCACCTGCATGGCACGCATGGTTTCCAGCACTAACACCACTAGGATGCTGACCATAAGCAACACCAGGATGAGTGCCGCACCCCTCTGCCCCAGGGTCGACTGCTTATTTTGCCTTCCGACTTTTTTGCCTTTCATGGGACCATTATGCTTCATAACGTCAAGTCATATGGCTTCGCCGTCATTAGGGCTAACGCCCGTCATTCGGCCTCACAGCCGTCATTAAGTTGTTGCAACTCAACAATAACAGTCAACTACGAATGACAGCGAAGCGTAATGACGGCCGCGTTGAGTGGCCAATTGACTATGAATGACACCGTAGTGTAGTAACTTTGTCCTTAGTACCTAGTCAATGCTGCCCGCTGCCTACTGCCCGCTGTCTTTTCCCTCTTGTTGACGAATAGCCACGGAAGTAGAAAAAACCCGAGACTTCTCTCCTGCCATCTGCAACCTAATTTGGACCAAACGGGGCAAAAGCCCTTCGGCCTTGCTGTCCCATTGAGAAAATTGCTGACCATCCTCATCAAAGTAGGCTAAGGATAATGACTCTATACCGTCTGCAATCTCAACCACAACCTCTTGCCGCTCCCCGGACAAATCAGCAAAAGGGACCTCCCTCCGCACAAGTCGATAAAGCTTTTCATTATCTGGCTGTTTCTCTATCACATAGCTTACCCGGTTTATTCGCTGACTGGGAAAGGTCATGTCAAAATCCAGGCGCGCGGTAGTGGCGAAGGCGACGATTGCTCCCCCCTCCCCTTCTACTTCTGTGACACCGCCAAAACTATACGGTGACTCTTCATCCTCGCCTTGTGCTTTCTGGTAGTAAAGGGACTTGAAGTCATCCACCATTTGCATCAGGGCCACTCGAGCCACCTGATCAACATCCCTTATACTTTCCACCATCTCGGTGGTGTCCAAGGTACCACTGTAGGCTCCGTAGAGGCTGGAAACAACCAGGGCTAGAATGGCAATTGCGATGAGAATTTCAAGTAAAGTAAAGCCCCTGGCTTGAAGTTTATAGCATTCACTCTGTTGTGCCGCATTATGCATAATTAAATACTCACTATCTGCAGCAAAACTTGCTCAAAGCATAATTCGAATTTGAGACTTCTAAATCCGAAATCCGAAATTGTGAAAGTGCCCCATGCTCCATGCTAATTCTGTCCATCATTGTGCAAAAAGGAGCTCCTCTATCCTAATCTCACCAGCTGCTGCAGCTTCGCCCCGCTGGACCATTACTACCACACGAACAAGCCCTTCCACCTCGGTGCTCGAAGTCTCCACCTCCCAGGTATAATCCGGATAATCCTCACCAAAATCTCCCCGCGGTTCGGTCCAGTTTACTGCACCGGCTGCCTCGATCTCCGCCAGCTTGCTCGCTGCCAACAGAGAAGCCGTGCTCGTTTCTCTGCTTTTTGTCAGCGTGTCAAGGCTTTGCACATTTGCCTTGAGAATAGCCACCATAGCAATCGCCAAAATGGCAACCGCCACCAGCACTTCTAAAAGCGTGAAGCCTTTTGCTCTGGTTTTTCTCCTAAAGTATCTCATTTCAGCCACATACGGTCATTTGGCTGCGCCGTCATTAGGGCTGACGCCCGTCATTTATGGTCACTCATCGTTTAATGACAACAAATGACAGCGAAGCGTAATGACGGCCACGTTTAGTGGCCAATTGACTATGAATGACAGCAAAGCATAGTTACTGCTGCCTTCTGCCTTGTACCTTGCGCCCTGAGCCTTGCACCCTTTGTCTATTCCACATACCCATCCTGCACTACCAGCCGGCCATTGAATGCTTTGACAAATATAGTCTGGATTTGTTTGCCAGGTCCGGCCAGATGAATCACTGCGGGTTCAGCTAGACCTTTGGGATGGAAATTGAGCTCCACACGGCCAGCGCGTTTGGTCTCGTCAGGTAACTTCTTCACATCTAAGAAGCGAACTTCTCCCGCAAGTTTTCGCTTCTTGACTCTTTCGAGGTCCGACGATACGCCTTCCTTATCTACATCTGC
>JASFKF010000015.1:0-10760 GCA_050118775.1 Syntrophobacterales bacterium | reverse complement strand
TTACGCTATGTGCTCTGCGCTTTGCGCTAGACGCCGCGGGAGAGGAGAAAGCGTGACCACAAAAGCTGTTATTGAAGGACAACTGAAAAAAGAGCGGCTTCTCAACCGTATCACCCATCAGTTACATGATGCTAGGGACTTGGATGAGATTTTACTCTATTTAAAAGATGAAATTATTGCCCTTTTTGATGCAGAGAGAATTACCGTTTACGGGGTTGATACTGAAAAGCGAGAGATTTTTTCCAAAATAAAGGAGGGTGATGAGGTTAAGGAGATCAGGTTAAATCTTGAAAAGACCAGTGTGGCGGGTCACACTGCGGTTTCCGGTAAGACCTTCAATATTGTAGATGTCTACGACTCAGATGAACTCAAGAGGCTAGATGCAGATCTCAAGTTCGATGATCACTGGGATCAGATTAGCGGATTCAAAACCAAGCAACTACTCTCCGGTCCCATTCTGTACAATAAGTATTTGAAAGGTGTACTCGAGGTAATCAACAAGGTAGGGACCGATAGATTTTCTCCGGAAGATGAGAAATACATGGGCGAAATTTGCAGGGTCCTGGGACTCGCCTTCCACAACCAGAGCCGCATACAAAGACAACCAACTAAATTTGATTATCTGTTGACCCAACAGATTATCAGTGAAGATGATCTGAATAAGGCCATAGTGAGAGCTAGAGAACAAAAAGGCGATTTGCCCACTGTTCTGGTCCACGAATTCAACGTGTCCAAGAAGGCCCTAGCCAAGTCGTTTGAAGGCTACTATGGTGTCCCCTTCGTCTTCTACGAAGACAGAATCATCATCCCCTCGGAACTGGTCAGAGGTCTCAATCTAGGGTATCTGAAACGGAACTTCTGGGTACCTATGCAAAAAGAAAACGGCAAGATGATAATACTTATCGATGATCCGCACAACGCTGAGCGGGTCAAAGAAATCAAAAATCTCATGCATGCTGAGGACTATGAGTTCAGGGTGGCCCTAAGAGAAGACATCCTTCGCTTCATTGACACTGCTCTTGGCGACGAGGCAGAAGCCACTTCGGTCAGCACGATTCTCGGCGAGCTAGAGGGTGAGCACGGGTACAGGGAAGAAGAGGAAGAAGAACTGTTGAATGAGAGTGATGCGGGGATAGTCCGACTAGCCAACCAGCTCATAAAAGATGCGTATGATCAGTCCGCTTCAGACATCCACATCGAGCCCTACTTCGGCAAACAACCCACAGAGATTCGCTTCCGACGGGATGGGGCCTGCTACAAGTACATGGACGTTCCCCACACCCACTCCAGGCCGTTGGTGAGTAGGGTCAAGATCATGGCTAAACTGGATATTGCCGAAAAGAGGTTGCCTCAAAGCGGCAAAATAAAGCTCAAGTATGGCAAGAGGGATGTGGAACTACGAGTGGAAGTTACACCCACGGCGGGTGGAAGAGAAGATATCGTCCTCCGGGTCTTGGCTTCTGGAAAGCCGCTACCCCTTGAGAAGATGGCTTTTTCAGAGGCAAATCTCAAGAAGCTGATGGATCTCGCCGACAAACCATATGGAATAATATTGGTGGTTGGCCCTACGGGCTCAGGCAAGACTACTACCCTGCACTCTGTTCTTGGACACATCAACCGCCCAGAAGTAAAGATCTGGACTGCTGAAGACCCGGTTGAGATATCTCAGTATGGCCTACGCCAGGTGCAAACCCACGCCAAGATCGGTTACACCTTTGCGGAGGCCATGAGATCATTCCTTCGAGCCGATCCAGATGTAATTATGGTGGGTGAGATGCGCGACGCGGAGACAGCTACCATCGGTTTGGAAGCATCCCTCACCGGTCATTTGGTGCTGAGCACCCTACACACCAACAGTGCCCCGGAGACTGTGACCCGCCTTATTGACATGGGTATGAACCCTTTGAACTTTGCCGATGCATTGCTGGGTATCCTGGCCCAGCGGCTGGTGAGGACTATCTGTCCGGAATGCAAAGAGGCTTACCACCCGGAGAAGCAAGAATTTGACCTTTTGGCGCAGGAGTATGGCGAAGATCTTTTTGAGGAACTCAACTTGGCTTACAAAGACGACTTTCAGCTCTACCGCGGGCGTGGCTGTCATAATTGTAACGACAGCGGTTACCGGGGAAGAGCCGGCATACACGAGTTACTTGTAGCCAGTGAAGAAATCAAGGAACTTATCCAGAATAGGGCCCACATGGAAGAAATTCGCAGGGCAGCCATAAACGAGGGAATGCGCACCCTCAAACAAGATGGAATTCTTAAAGTTTTCGAGGGTTTGACTGATTTTTCCCAGGTAAGAAGGGTCTGCATTGTCTAGTTTAGGGCAAAAGAGCCCTGGAGTTAAGGTCTACGCCAAAATCGTGTGGTCATACTTCTTTTTTCTAGGCCGTATATTCCATGAATTCAAGCCCTGGCGTGACTAAGGCCATCTTCGCGGTCTCGCCGACAGCAATTCATGAAATATTCGAGCTGGCCGGGACATTTCCTTGCAAATATTTGCGGTTTAACTGACGCCTTCCCCTGGCTAGGTGTAACAGGTTATTATTTTTACTGGAATTTAAATAATTAAAATTGTATGTTGGAATATAGTTATAGGGCCACAATTATGCAAGAAGGGAGTAGATAATGAGCGGTAAGAAAATTGTAATCATTGACGACGATCCGGAGATCTGCGATGCCATGAGCGAGATCCTCTCTGAATATGACTACCAGGTATTCACTGCCTTAGAAACAAAATCAGGCTACCAGCTTCTCTTGGAACAAAGACCAGACCTACTTATTCTGGATATAATGATGGCAACCATGCACGAGGGCTTGGATTTTGCCACAAAGATGAAGGAGAGGGAGGGGGTATACGGCATGCCAATAATGATAGTCTCAGCCAGGCCACCGGCAGAAAAGGGCTACGGCCGGACCTTGGAGGAGGATCTTGACTGGATACATGCAGATATTTTCATGGAGAAGCCCATCGAGCCGGAAGAGCTCATTCATAATGTTAAACTCCTTCTCAAAGACTAGAACTCGTTTTCAAACCACTGGGTTGGCTCCCACTGATTCGCAATGCCGACAGTCACCAGTGCTTTTGACCCGCGTTGTATACCGGCCAGTTCATTCGCCCAACCACAAACTAATCGAGCACTATCCAGTGGCACCGAGCAGGTGACAAGAAAAATCAGCTTTTACTATATTAAGAATCACTAGGAAACAGTCATGTGGTACCGAAGTTTGGGTTTTAAGTTGATCTGTTCCGTGGGTGCTATTGCCATCTTGGTCATTGGCATTTACGCCTCGGTCAACATCAACACCCAGAGAGAGCAACTGATACAGGAAGTGATCCGGAACACAGGACTGGTTAGTGACACCATCAAGCGAAGTATGCGCTATGATATGCTGCAGTACCAACCTGAGAGGCTGCACCGCGCCATCGACACCTTTGGAGCCCAGGAGGGAATCGAGAAGGTTCGCATCTTCAATTACGTGGGGGAGATCATCTACTCATCCGACAGAGAGGAAATGGGGGCTATGGTCGACAAATCGGCCGAGCAATGCTATGCCTGCCACGCCCGGGAAAAGCCTTTCGAACGGCTGACTACTTCCGCCAGATCCAGGATCTTCATATCTTCAGGGGGATACAGGGTCTTGGGGATGATCAATCCCATCTACAATGAGCCCGATTGCTATTCAGCTTCCTGCCATGTCCATCCCCAGCAGCAAAAGGTACTTGGGGTTATGGACATTGACGTTTCCTTGAACGAGGTGGACTCTGCCATCGGAATCGCTAAAGAGAAGATGATTCTTTTCGCGGTGGTGGCTATTCTCAGCGTCTCTCTCATAATTGCTCTCTTCATTCAGCGGTTTGTGAGTCGGCCGGTAAAGCAGTTAGCGGAAGGAACCCAGCGGGTCTCTTCGGGCGACCTCGCAACTCCTATAGCAATCTCATCCACAGATGAAATTGGCATTCTCGCCGCTTCCTTTGATGAGATGACAAAACGGTTACGAAGTTCGGAGTTGGAACTCAAGGCCTCCGAGGAGAAATACCGCTCACTTTTTGACAACGATCCCAATCCAATTTTTGTTTTCGATCGTGAGACCTTCCAAATCATAGACGCCAATATTCGAACTACAGAAAAATATGGGTTTTCCCGGGAAGAATTGCTTAGCATGTCCTTTTTGGACTTGGGCAGCGCGGAGGACTCTGAAAAAATTAAATCCTTAGTAGTGGAGGCCTGTATCTTTTTGCCCAAGATAAGGCATCGCAAGAAAGATGGCACCGCCATATATGTGAACATTCATTCCTGTCCGCGAGATCATCTGGGAACAGAGGTGATCATCGCCAACATTGCTGACATCAGTGAGCGCATCGAGGCGGAGGCCCAACTCATTCAAGCCGGGAAGATGGCCACCTTGGGGGAGATGGCTGCGGGGGTGGCTCATGAAATAAACCAGCCCCTTAATGCCATCCGCATAGGCAGTGAGTACTTTCAAAAAATGGCTGTGCGAGGCGAAAGTTTGCCCCCTGAAATGCTTGCCAAAGTATCTGGAGAGATTGCAGCCCAGGTAGAAAGAGCGGCCAACATTATCAGTCACCTCAGGGAGTTCGGACGAAAGAGTGAACTTGACGAGCTGGAAAAAGTCGATATCAACAAGCCTATCCGTGACATATTTACTCTTCTCGGTCAGCAACTCAAGCTTAGGCAGATCAAAGTGAATCTTGAACTAGACGACAATCTACCGCCCGTTCTCGGGGTTTGCAATCGCTTGGAGCAGGTATTTATCAATCTGGTCATGAATGCTCGAGATTCTATGGAAGAAGAGCGGGCGGGCGGCTATGGGGAAGACAAGGAAAGTTTTTTGACCATTCGTTCCTACCAGAAAGACGGCAAGGTGGTCGTCGTAATGTCAGACACAGGGGCAGGCATGGCAGAAAGTGTCAAGGATAGAATTTTTGAACCCTTCTTCACCACCAAAGAAGTGGGAAAGGGTACCGGCCTTGGTCTGTCCATAAGCTACGGCATTGTCAAAGACTACGGTGGAGACATCGAGGTGGAGAGTGAGGTTGGAGTTGGCACCACCTTCAAACTAACCTTCCCCGGAGCAGGCAGTGACAAGAAACGGTTGGAGTAAAGTTTGGCATGATGAAACTGTTGGTCATCGATGATGAAGAGAGCACCAGAGATCTCCTGAGGATCACCCTGGAAAGCGACGGATACGAGGTGCTCACCGCTGAAGACGGTCCCAGCGGGCTCGAGATCTTCACCAAAGATAATCCACCCATTGTTTTAACCGACATTAAGATGCCCGGGATGGACGGCATCGAGGTGCTGAGGAGGGTGAAAGAACACAACAAGGATGCTGAAGTCATTGTCATCACCGGCCATGGAGAAATGAATCTGGCCATTAACGCCCTTCAACTGGAAGCCTCGGATTTCATCAACAAGCCAATCAGCGATGCAGCCTTGGCCGTTGCTTTGCGTCGCGCCAAGGAAAAAATCTGGATACGGAAAAAACTTAGCGAGTACACCAACAATCTCGAAGGCTTGATCAGAGATACCACCGAGGAATTAGAAAAACGGCACGAACTGGAGCACAATCTAATCCAGACCTCGATGGATGGAATCATCGCCAATGACCGCAAGGGTAACCTCATAATTTTCAACGAGGGCGCAGAACGCATTCACGGCTATACTCGTGAGGAAGCCCTCACCAGCATACATGTGACCCAACTCTACCCCGAAGGAGTTGCCAGGAACATCAAGAAGATGATCTATGGGCCCGAGTTCGGTGGCCCCGGAAGATTGATCAATTATGAGACGGAAATTATTACCAAAAGAGGTGAAACTCGTCCCATCCTGCTTTCAGCAACTTTGCTTTACGAAGAAGGCCAAGAGGTGGCCACTGTGGGCTACTTCAAGGACATGCGTGAAGTAAAGCGGTTGGAGCAAGAGCTCATAACGCGCTATGAGTTTGAACACAACCTTATCCAGACTTCAATGGATGGAATTATTGCCAACGACCCTCAGGGTAAGATCATAATTTTCAATGAGGGCGCAGAACACATTTACGGCTACACAGCCGATGAAGCCCTATCAGGGATGAGTGTTACCAAACTTTATCCCAAGGGTGAGGCCAGAAGGATCAAGAGGCTAACTTATGGCGATGATTATGGTGGTCCCGGCAGGCTGGTGAACTATGAAGCAAAGGCTTTAACCAAAAAGGGCGAGTTGGCACCGATTCTGCTCTCGGCAAGTCTACTATATGAGGAAGGTAGGGAGGTAGCCATGGTTGGCTACTTCAAGGACATGCGTCAGATAAAGCAGTTAGAGTCTGAGCTTATCGAGAGCGAACGAATGGCCGCCATGGGCCGAGCCACAGCAGGGATTGCCCACGGAGTTAAAAACATTCTCCACGGCATGAAACTCGGAGCTTTTATGGTGGACAAGGGGTTGGAAAAAGACAAAGCTGACTTGCTTCGTAAAGGGTGGAATCTGGTGGGCAAGAATATTAATCGCATCTCTCGGATGACTCTGGATATGCTGAGCTATGCTCGCATTAGCCCACCTGTGCGGCAAAGCTGCTCGTTAAATGACATTGTCAATGAAGTCTGCGAGTTAATGGAGGAAAAAGCGATAGGGCGAGGAATTGAACTGATCCGGAACTTGGATGCTTCATTGCCCCTGCTTGAGGTAGATGCGGAGGGTATTCACTCCTGCCTGCTGAACCTGGTGACCAATGCCATAGAAGCCTTTCCAGAAATGAGCAGTGGCGGCCAAATTACAGTGTCCAGCCGAGATGAAGCAGAGACAGGAGTGAGTTTGCAGGTTAGAGACACCGGGCGAGGCATGACCAAAGAACTACAGAGGCAGGTTTTCGAGCATCTTTACAGCACCAAGGGGGCCAGAGGTACAGGTCTGGGGCTGGCCATTACCCAAAAAATAGTTCGCGAACATGGTGGCACCATTCAACTGGAGTCCGAGCCCAACAGGGGTTCTTGCTTCACTATCTTCCTGCCCAAGTAATTTATTTCCCCTTTCGCATTTGACTGTTGAAATCGCAGAAACCATATCTACGTGGGTTATGGGTCATGGGTTATAGTTTGTTGCCGATCACCCCTAACCCATTACCTGCTGGCCGTTGCCAGCTCTTGTCACTTTTTCTTCGGTATATCGAAGGTCCTGCCAATCACCCTTTCCGCAGCCGCTACTTGATCGTCCGGAATGACACACAAGGAGGAGGTAATGGTGGTGGCGATGCTAAAAACCGTAATCCCAGCTTGTTCCAGTGCTCCAAAAAGCAGACCGGACGTACCGGGACGAATGTCAAAGTGAGCTCCCAAGACTCTAATCACCGCCACTGAGCGTCGCAATTCTAATGCCTGAGCCTGCATCCTATTTGTAACCTCCTTTAGTTCGGGTTCCAGTAGGGCGAAAGCGTCGTTGGCAATACAAATGATCAAGTCACGGTTAAAATCCCCGGAGCAACCTTCGAGGAGAAATTTTACTGGAACGTTGTGGCGCTCGAGTAAATCGAAGAGTGGCCTAGTAGCCCCTGGGCGAGCAGGAATACGAAGGAAATTGAGCTGGATCAAATCGCGCAGAATTTTGAGGGGAAAGATTTCTAAAGTCTCGGTGACTCCCACGGTCGTTCCCCTTCAGGAAAGAAGGTTCCTCAGTAAGGCTTTTCCGATCCCTGGCTAGCGGTTTAGGGTAACTCAAAGGCATCTTCCAGACAGGCGACCGCCTTTTCCACATCTTCTGTATTGAGGACGCATGATATCACCGAACTGGCATTGTTGATAGAAAGTATGTGTATGCCATTCATTCTGAGAGTGGTGAGCAGTCGTTCCGCTATCCTGGGACGTTCCTTGTGTGGATAAATAGATATAACCTTAACCCGAGGGTGATACATGAAACCCCTGATACCAAGTGACTTTTCACTAGCATCCAGCAAATCGAGTGCCTTATTGAGGAATTCAGCATCGATGCAGAGGCAAAGGGAGGTATTTCCTGCGGAGTCTTTATATTTGTTGATAAAGCGTATATTGATGGAGTGTGTGCCCAAAACCCTTAGTACGGCAGCTGAAGAATCATTATTTCCTCCCGGCAGAAGTAGGGTAAGGGAAGCCAGTTCAGGGCTCTGGAGAATACCGGTTATTCTTATCCTCTCTGGTCTTGGAGCGCCTATGCGGCGCATTATTTCGAGGGTTTTACTGTGCTCATCCATGAGTAATTTCCCTGAGGGAATAGGAGGAAAAAGGGGCCACCCAGGTATCATTTGGCTATTAAGCATTGGTCATTTTAAATTAATCATTTATTCTTAGGTCCTTAAGAATGGTTTTCGTTCGATAATCGTAGCAAATAACACTGGTGAATGATAGATGAACAAGCGTAAAATGACCAGGATATTTCGCATTCACCATCCTATCACTTGAATCTAGAAGGCTGCTTATATTGGGCCAGGTCAAGTCGCATGAGCGCACAAGTATAGGGAGTCGTGATCAGGAAGAGGTCAACCGCACTTTTTATCGTACAATGAAAAATGACAAATGAGAAATGAAGAAATAATAGGCTCTACCTACACCGTCCGGTTTCGGGCAATGACCCTGGCGCTTGCCGTGGGTGGTTTATTGATGGCTGTCAAGTTCGTGGCTTACTTTATCACGGGCTCAGCAGCGATTCTTTCCGACGCCTTTGAGTCTATTATTAATGTGGTTGCCAGTGGCTTTGTCCTCTATAGCATCTATTTGAGCCATCAGCCTCCTGATAAAAGTCATCCCTACGGCCACGGGAAGATAGAATACTTTGCGGTCGGTTTCGAGGGAGCTCTCATTATCCTGGCCGCTGGGGCGATCCTCTACAAAGCAATCCCCGCTTTTTTCCAAGTAAGAACGATAGCCAAGCTGGACTTAGGTATTATTCTGGTAATCGGAGCATCAGCTGTAAATCTTGCAGTGGGAATTTTCCTTATCCGTACCGGACGCAGGACCCGGTCCGCTCCTGTGGAAGCGGACGGCAAACACCTGATCACCGATGTCTACACAAGCGTAGGGGTCATAATAGGTTTGGTTTTAGTTCGGGTGACCGGTTGGCTCTGGTGGGATCCCCTAGCCGCTTGTGCAGTCGCTGTCAATATAGTCATCACCGGATGGCACTTGGTTAAAGAGTCTTATGGTAGACTGATGGATGAGGCCGATCCAGAATTACTTGAAAGAATTGTAGAGATTCTAAACCAGCATCGACACCCGGACTGGATTGATATTCATCAACTGCGGACTCGCTATTATGGAAATAAAGTTCACGTAGATTTCCACCTGGTTGTCCCAAGAAGTCTCGGTCTTCTCGAAGCACACCTAGAGGCCAAAGAAATAGAGGAGAAGCTTTTGAGTTCATTAGTGGAAGTGGAAGAAGTGATTGTTCACGTGGATCCCTGCGAGGACCCCCTATGCGAATGGTGTCTGCGAGATAAATGTCAGGATCGAAGCCAAGAGGTTGTTGGCGCCGTCAAGCCCTGGCGGGTGGAACAAGTGGTGATGAAATGGCAGTATCGGGGTGAGAAATAATCAATGACAACGGCGCGGTTGGTTTATGCAAATGAATCAGGTCAAATGTTTGACCATCCTTATCTGGAGATGGCTGGATCCAGTGGCGGCAGGTGGAAACAAGTTGAGGACGACATTCTCATACCCCTGCCACCGGGTAGTGAGCTCTTTCTTCTCCCCCACCGGATTCCTGTGGGTTACGACCGCAAAAAAAAGCGATTCGTTAAACTAGGGGAGGATCCCCACAACCCTCAAAGCAAGGCACAGGCAGTGGCTGCCTTCATGGCCCCTGCACACACGCAAATACTTAGTGCTGCCTACCACAGTAAACAAAAAGCCCCTATTCTACCACTATTTAGCTACACTGCTGTGGGCTGGCAGGAGGGCCAGTTCGTGGTGGCTGGCATCCGCATAGATCCTCTAGTGCGCCAAGATATCGACCAGTTTGATCTTGAAAGGCTCGAAAGGAGGGCCAAAAGGGCTCTTGGCCTTCAAGTTCACAACCGGCTCATCCAACACCTTGGTACCTGTGCACTTACTTACGGCTGCCCGGCAGCCAAAAATTACTTTTTAGGCCGTTGGGAGGCCCCTCTCCCTAGTTCACCTCAATGCAATGCTTCCTGCCTCGGCTGTATCAGTCTTCAAGAGGGCGACCAGATATGTGCTTCACAACAGCGTATTACCTTTGTTCCCAGCCCTGATGAAATAGCCGAGGTTGCGGTAAGTCATTTGCAGATGGCTGAAGAGCCATTAGTGAGCTTCGGCCAGGGATGCGAGGGGGAACCTCTTCTGCAAGGGAAAACCCTAAAGGAAGCGGTTAAGCTCATCCGAGGTCAGGTTGGGGCCGGCACCATTAATTTGAACACCAACGGTAGCCTGCCGCACACCATTGCCGAACTTCGAGATAACGGTCTAGACAGTATTCGGGTCAGTCTGAACAGTGCCAGGGAAGTCTATTACCACGCCTACTACAGGCCCCGGGGGTACAGTTATTCTGATGTCAAAGGTTCCATCCGAGCTATGAAGAGTGGAGGTGGTTTTGTATCCATAAACCTTTTAGCCCTGCCTGGCCTCACGGACGAGGAAGGGGAGGTGGAGGCTATAATTCGACTGATCGATGAAGCCGGCATCGATCTGATTCAATTGCGGAACCTCAACATTGATCCCGAATGGTATCTAGGGGAAATTGGTTATCGTTCCGAAGGCCTTAGTATTGGTATCC
>JASFKF010000014.1:0-10911 GCA_050118775.1 Syntrophobacterales bacterium | reverse complement strand
ACACCCTGAAGTTGTGCATCTCCTTTACGACGAGGAGCGCCATCGCTTGGAGGAGTTGGAGAAGAATCTCCAGGCGCGGATTACGGTGCAAGCAGACCAGAGCCTTCACCTAGAGCAATATGATATCTATGCTATTTCCTAGTGACTGAGGTTTCAGTGTTCAGTGTTCAGGTGTCAGATTTTACCCTCTGATTTTGTCTTTTCTGACACCTGACACCCGAAGCCTGAAACCCCATACCCTGAGCTTTGGTGGGAGGAATATTAATCTTGCATTAGTCCGATATTCTAATGCCTTGCTTGTGAGAATTTCTTGACAAATGCTCTTGAGTAGTCTATTTTGATCTTTTGTCTTTCTGGAGGATTATTTAATGTACGCAGTGGTTAAATCTGGAGGCAAGCAGTACAAAGTAACTATGGGTGACGTGCTGCGCGTGGAAAAATTGGACGTCCAGGTGGGCGATAAGATAACCTTGGACGATGTCTTGCTGCTGAGCGACGGTAAGAATATTCAAGTCGAACCATCCGACCTGGCCCAAGCGAAAGTGACGGCTCGGGTCACGGGTCATGGGCGGCGGAGAAAAATAGTGGTGTTCAAATACAAACGTCGCAAGCGCTATCGCCGCAAGCAAGGACATAGGCAGTGGTTCACTGAACTGGCTATAGAGAACATAGAAGCCTAAAAGTTTTCTGCTTTATCTAATGAGGTAACTGTCCATGGCACACAAGAAGGCTGGAGGAAGCTCACGAAACGGCAGGGACAGCGCTTCCCAACGGAGAGGCGTCAAACGCTTTGGAGGCCAATCTGTCCGGGCCGGAAATATTTTGGTGCGTCAGGTGGGCACGAAGTTTCATCCTGGACAAAACGTGGGTATGGGTAAAGATTACACCCTCTTTGCCAAGATTGACGGGATTGTGCGTTTCGAAAGAAAAGGTAAAAGCCGTCAAAAGATAAGCGTTTATGCCCTGAGTTAGTGTCCAGCCGGATTTGCCGGATGGACACTAGTCGATGGATTTTCTTAAGCCCCAGGACGATCAATACTTCGAAGGTAACCCATCACCGCTAACCATGCGTTTTGTTGACGAGGTCAGAATCCACGTCCGGGCCGGTGACGGCGGCAGTGGTTGTGTCAGTTTTCGTCGTGAAAAATATGTGCCCAAAGGCGGTCCGGACGGTGGAGATGGGGGCAAGGGCGGTGATGTGGTAATCAAAGCCACCAGTGTCAAGCAAACCCTCCTCGATTTTCATTTCCAACGTCACTTCAAAGCGGCCCGAGGTAGTCATGGCCGCGGCAAACAGCAGACTGGCAGAAACGGTGAACCCTTCATTCTTGAGGTGCCAGTGGGCACCGAGGTGAGGGATGGCGACACCGGCGAGTTGCTAGGGGACCTCACCCAAGAAGAAGACTTCGTGGTAGTTGCCAGAGGCGGTCAGGGCGGCAAGGGCAATATGCACTTTGCCACTTCGACTCGCCGGGCCCCCCGTATTGCCCAGCCCGGCAGAGAAGGTGAGGAGCGAAATATTAAGCTGGAACTAAAGCTCCTGGCCGATGTGGGGCTGATAGGTCTTCCCAATGCCGGCAAATCTACTCTCATTTCTCGCATATCCTCGGCGCGCCCCAAAATTGCAGATTATCCTTTTACTACCCTCACACCAAATCTGGGAGTTGTTCGCTTAGGTCTGGGCGAATCTATGGTGGTTGCTGATATTCCTGGGCTCATCCAAGGTGCTCACCGTGGGGCTGGTCTCGGAATCAAGTTTCTTCGCCATATTGAAAGGACCCTAATATTGATACACCTTGTGGATGTATCTACCTGTGACCAAGGTGTGCAAACCGCTTTAGATGACTACCGCAAAGTGAATGACGAACTGGCTCACTTCAGCTCTGAACTAGTTGGCAAGCCTCAGATAGTGGCACTGAACAAGATAGACTTGCTCCTGGAGCGGCGACCTCTGGAAGAACTGCGTGAAGCATTCCATCGACTTGGGGTCCCGGTGCATGCCATTTCAGCGGTGACGGGTGAGGGAACCCAGGGATTGATCTGGGAAGCGGCAGAGCATCTTGTCAGATTGCGCCAGGAGACAAGAGAAAAATTGTCTGTCACTAGAGAAGATACTGAGAGCACAGAGGATCAATCGTGATAGAATTAGATTCTGGAGGATCTTATAGTCTTATTAATTTAACCTTCTACATTAGCTCTACCGAGAAGGATTCAAGCTGGTGACTTCTCCTGAACGCAAAAAGGTGGCAGGCCCGGCCCAAAGGATAGTGATCAAGGTTGGAAGTTCTGTACTTGCTGGTAGGCAGGGCCTTGATCTGGGTATAATCAACCGGCTTGGCGACGAGATTTCCATGTTGCGAGAACAAGGTCGGCAGGTGGTGATTGTTTCTTCGGGGGCAATCGCTTCCGGTATTCGCAAGGTGGGTTTGAGGGCAATGCCGAAGACCATCCCCCAAAAGCAAGCTGCTGCTGCTGTGGGTCAGGGCAGCCTAATTCAAGCATACGAAGAGGCCTTCAGTCATTACGGTCTTAAAGTTGCCCAGATTCTACTCACCAGTGATGATCTGACCAACCGTCGGCGCTACTTAAATGCCCGCCACACCCTACAAACCCTTTTGGAATGGGGGATAATTCCTGTGGTCAACGAAAATGACACGGTGGTGGTGGATGAAATCAAGTTTGGAGACAATGATAATCTCTCGGCCCTTATTGCCCAACTAATCGAGGCCGATTTGTTAGTGGCTTTGACAGACATGGACGGTCTCTACGACTCAGATCCGCGGGAAAACCGGGAGGCAAAAATAATCCCCATTGTACGCCGTATAGACAGAGAGGTGGAGGGTTTTGCTGGAGATCGTCCGGGTGGGCTCGGCACTGGTGGTATGCTCAGTAAGCTGATGGCAGCCAAAAAAGTAGCCGCTGCTGGGGTGCCGATGATAATCGGCAATGGCAGAAATCGATATATTCTTAAACAAATTTTTGATGGCGAGGAGGTGGGTACTCTCTTCTTACCAGCCGAACGGCGTCTTCCCAGCAAAAAGCAGTGGATTGCCCATACCCTAAAACCCCAAGGAGAAGTGATTCTGGATGCGGGGGCGGCAAAAGCATTGAAGCTAGGAGGCAAGAGCCTTCTGTCCACCGGTATCGTCGCGGTAAGAGGGAGGTTTGAAGTGGGAGCTCCAGTGCGCTGCTTGAGCAGGGAGGAGGAAGTGATCGGAATTGGTCTAGTGAACTATGGGGCAGACGAAATAGAAAAAATAATGGGTGTGCGCAGCCATGGCATAGAAGAGATTCTAGGATACAAGCACTCTGACGAAGTAATTCACCGAGACAATTTTGTTTTGAGTGAAACCGTTGCAGCAGAAGGGGAGTCGCTTAACGGTTAGATTTGCATGGGAGGCGTCGGGTCATTTACTTGGCGTCACTCATGGTCAAGTGGCCACTGGAAGTGGCCGTCATTACGCTACGCTGTCATTATGCCTTCGGCGTCATTGATGGTCATTAGGTTGATAGGCTGCCCTATCTATTGTGGCGCTGAAACAACTTAATGACGGCCGTAAGGCCCAATGAGGGGCGCAGCCCTAGTGACGACGGAGCGCAGCTGCGCGAAGTGTAATGACATAGGGGTCTCGTGCCAAGTTACAGACGGGGGATAGCACCTTGGGTATCGGAATTATGGGCGGAACCTTTAATCCGGTTCATCTTGGGCACTTGCGGGCGGCTGAGGAAGTGGCGGAATCTCTGCAGTTAAAGCAGGTAATTTTCATGCCTGCGGCAATACCGCCTCACAAAAGTGCGCTAGGTCTGGTTTCCTTTGATCATCGCTACCGCATGCTGGAACTAGCTGTCAATGGGAACCCCCTATTCGTCCTGTCGGACCTGGAGCATCAGCGGCCAGGTAAGTCCTACTCAGTGGAAACACTGACGCAACTGTCAAGCCAATATGGCGCAGATGACGATCTCTACTTTGTCCTGGGAATAGATGCATTTCTGGAACTGCCCACCTGGAAGAATTACCGTGAGCTTTTCAACCTCTGCAACTTTGTTGTAGTAGCCAGGCCTGGGTTTGCCCCGGAATCGCTGGATTCAATGCTCAAGAGCCAAATCGGGGATAGTTATGTTTTTGACTCTCATATTCAGGGGTATGTCCATCCGAACCAATACGTAGTCTATTACAGGGAGATAACTCTCTTGGATATCTCTTCTTCCGATATTCGAAATCTTCTGGCCAGTAGCCATTCGGTTCGTTACTTGGTGCCAGAAAAGGTGGAACACTACATTCGCCAGCAAGGTCTATATAGGTAATAATAAGAAAGCCGATGCCAGAGCCGGAAAAATATCGCAAATAGTTGAAACACAATGGGAAGAAGTTTGAAGTAAATTAGAGTTGGATGTGAGATATGAGATCTGAGATGTGGGATACTAAATTCCAAAAAAATGTCAGATCTCACATCCCATATCGCACATCTCACATCTGTTGTTTAGGTGGGTTAAAATAAATAATCACGGATTATGAAGCAGCAAACTTCAAAGAAAGTCGAGGAGGTTGGCGGGCTAGAAAAGGCGGTGCTATGCGCTGAGGTGGCGACTGCTCACAAGGCGGAGAAACCGTTGATCTGTGAAGTAGGTGAAGTTGTAGGTTATACTGATTATTTTGTCATCTGTTCCGGCCGTTCCACTCGGCACGTCCAGGCCCTTGCCGAGCACATTGAAGCAGCCCTGGCTCAACGAAGGGTCAAGCCTATGGGGGTGGAGGGTCTCGCAGAAGGTCATTGGGTGCTCCTCGATCTCAATGATGTGATAGTCCACATTTTTTACCATCCCATGAGGGCATTTTATGACCTTGAGGGACTTTGGTGGGAGGCCCGGCAGATAGAATTCTCGGAGAAAGAGGCCGCAGATTAATGCAAGTATCAGCTAGCAGCAGACAGCGACCAGACGTCTCAACCAGGCACTAGGGACTAAGCACTAGGCACAACGGGATGACCCGCCCGCCTCGCCTGAAGGCGAAGCCGATGGCGGGCAGGCGCGGAGAGAGGGAGAAACGGCGAGACGGCGATCAAGGCACAGAGCACAGACAGCAGATGACAGATGACGGAGGCCGGAGATCACGCCTGTGGGAAAAAAAACTGGAACAAAATTGCCGGTAAATGAATTTGGCAGAGATAACTAAAGAAGAGATTATACTATGCTAGCAAGACATCGGTGGAAGATGTTGGTTTTTTTAATGATATTTGTGCTCTCAATGGGGTGGTTGCCTGGTGAGGCGGGCGCTGATTTCTCAATTGAGGATGAAAAGAAACTTGGAGAGAAGTTTCTCCAGGCAGTCTTGCAGCAGCTCAGGTTGGTTGAGGACCCGGAGGTGGTCAGTTATGTAAGCAGGGTGGGGGAGACCATAGTGGATCACCTAGAGGTTCATACCTTCCCTTATCATTTTTACGTGGTGGACAGTAGCGCCCTCAACGCCTTCGCGGCTCCGGCAGGGCACGTATTCATGAACCGCGGCCTTATAGAAATCATGGACGACGAAGGAGAGCTGGCGGCGATCCTGGCCCACGAGATCGCCCACGTCCAGTCCCGTCATATTGCCCAACGTATAGCCAGGGCGCAAAAACTGAACATAGCAACTCTCGGTGGCCTTCTGGCAGGGATCCTCTTGGGCGGCGAGGCTGGAGCGGCGGTTATTGCTGGTAGTCAGGCGGGGGCCACCTCGGCAATGCTAAATTACAGTCGTCAAGATGAAGAGGAAGCGGACCGCAAGGGGCTTCGCTATCTGGAAGCGGCTAGCTATCATGGTCAGGATTTTGTAACTATCATGAAAAAAATGGGTCAGGACAGTTGGAAAGCTGGAGGCCACATACCCACCTATCTTTCCACCCACCCGGGAGTACCTGAACGTGTCGCCTACCTGGCCACAACAGTTGAGACACGGCCCAAGTCTTCCCAAGCCGCTAAAGATAATGCTCACTTTGATGCCTTCCTGTTGATGCAGACTAAACTCTATGGTGGTTACGAAAACCCCGCGGAGGCCTCAGCCAAGTTTCGCGACTGGCTTGAAAAACCTGAAACCAAGGCGATGGCCTACTATGGGATGGGTCTGCTACAAAGGAGGCAAAGGATGATGCCTGAAGCTGTGGATTCCTTTAAAAAAGCGATTAATCTTCGTCCGGATCTAGTTCCCATCCTAGTGGAACTGGGAGAGACTTACTTTCAGATGGGGGAATTTGATAAAGGTAACTCAGTGGTGTCTTCGGCGCTCATTTTGGAACCGGATCAACCGATGGCCCTATATGTCTTGGGCCGCACCCAATTAGAGCAGGGTAAAGTGGCGGAAGCGAGCAAAAATCTGGCGAGAGCAGCACGGGTTAATGATAGGTTGCCCTCCATCCACTACTACCTTGGACTAGCCTACGGTAGGTTGAATCAACTGGCGGAAGCGCACTATCAGTTTGGGATTCATTACAGGCGCGAGGGATCTTTGAAGAATGCACAGTTTCACTTTATGGAAGCTTTGCGTTATGCTGATAGTCCCAACCGTAAAGAGGCCATTGAAAAACAACTACAGCAGGTGAAGGGAGAGATCAAAGAAGAACGGCGAGAGAATAGCAAAAGCCGTTGATAAAAGGCGAAATTAGAAAAAAAGTTCCTTCTTTTCCACCAGGGAGTCAAAGTGGGAAAATTGCATAGTGAAAGTGGCACGCCCCTGACTAGCTGAACGCAATGCGGTTGAGTAGCCAAACATCTGAGAAAGAGCCATAGTGGCGTGGATGATTTTCACTGAGCGTCTGGTGTGGACGCCTTCAATCTTCCCCTTCCTCATGCTGAGGTCATTGATGACTTCACCGGTAAATTCTTCAGGAACGATAACTTCTACCGACATGATGGGTTCGAGCAGCTGAGGTTGCGCCTTTCTGCAACCTTCTTGGAGGGCGGTTGACGCAGCCACCTTAAAGGCGAGTTCGCTGGCGGTCTGTTCTTTGTAGATCCCGCCGATTACTGCCACTTCAACATCCACCATGGGATACCCCGCGATTACGCCACTTGCCAATGATTCCATCACCCCTTCCTCCACCGCCGGGACTAAGGAGTTAGGTAAGGAGCCATCCCTAACCAATTCGCGGAAGAGGTTGCCCTTGCCCCTTGGCCTTGGCTCCAAATGCAGTTCAACCTGGGCGTAGTGAAGGACCCCAGCAATCTCTCGGTCAAAACTGGATTCGGCCTCAGCAGCTTTGGTGATGGTCTCACGATAGACCACCTGAGGCTTTCCCACATTAACCTGGACGGAGTATTCTCGGAGCAGTCGGTTGACTAGGATATCCAGGTGGAGTTCACCCATTCCTGAGATAATGGTCTGGCCGGTGTCTGGATCCTGGCGAAAATGGAAAGTGGGGTCCTCTTCAGCCAGCTTCTCCAAGGACTGGAGAGTCTTGTCCTCATCGGCGCGAGTACGAGGCTCCATGGCAATGGAAATGACCGGTTCATAGAACTCGATGTGTTCCAGCAAAATAGGACGATTTGGTGCGCAAATGGTATCCCCGGTGGTGGTTGACTTGAGACCAACCATGGCTACGATTTCGCCAGCGCCAACCTTGGCCCGTCTCTCCCTCTTGTTTGCATGCATCTGAAAAATCCGGGCTACCTTTTCTCTTTGCTTGCGATTGACATTGTAAACTTCTGCCCCCGCAGAAACTGTGCCCGAATACACTCTTACATAGGTGAGTTTTCTTCCCTGATCCATTTGAATTTTGAAGGCGATGCCGGCAAAAGGTTCATTGTCACTGCTAGCGCGGGTCTCTTTTTCACCAGTCTCAGGGTGATGTCCCACTACCGCTGGAACATCCAAGGGGCTGGGAAGAAAATCAACAATCGCATCCAACAGCAGTTGGATACCCTTGTTTTTGAGAGCACTACCGCAAAGGACTGGAACCATTTTCAGCTTCAGAGTGGCCTGACGAATGGCCGGCAGGAGGTCTTCCTGCTCAAGAACCTCATCGGCCAAGTATCTTTCCATTATGGTATCATCAAACTCCGCCAGAGATTCGAGGAGTTCTGTTCGATTTGCTTTTGCCTGTTCCTCGTATTCCGGCGGAATAGCAGTGAATTCGTAAGCAAGACCGAGGGTGGATTCATCCCAGAGCACTGCCTCCATCCTGAGCAAATCGATGACCCCGACGAAGTCTGCTTCAGAGCCCATGGGAATCTGCAAAATAATTGGTCGGGCTCCGAGCTTGTCCCGCATCTGATCAACCGCACCAGGAAAATCTGCCCCCAGTCGGTCCATTTTGTTTATGAAGGCGATTTTGGGAATCCTATGCTTGTCAGCTTGGTGCCAGACTGTCTCAGATTGTGGTTCTACCCCTCCAACAGCACAAAAAACTCCAATTGCACCATCTAGAACTCGTAGAGATCGCTCAACTTCAATGGTGAAGTCCACGTGTCCGGGCGTGTCAATGAGGTGGAGCTCGTTATCTCGCCACAGACAGGTAGTAACTGCAGAGGTAATAGTTATACCTCTTTCCTGCTCCTGCTCCATCCAGTCCATAAACGCTTCGCCGTTGTGGACTTCCCCCATTTTGTGAGATTTGCCGGTGTAGTAGAGGATGCGCTCGGTGACCGTGGTCTTACCAGCATCTATATGCGCTATGATGCCGATGTTACGAGTTCTCTGTAACCGTTTTCGTTCTGACATGGCAGTTCAACGTTGCCTAACCTATAAAGGCTTTCAATAGTCAGGGGTTTCCTGTGGAGTCAACAATTTCCAACGCTCAAGGTTCCAAAACGTCCCACCGTGGTGAACTTCTCCTGTCAGCGAACAATGAGGAGATTGGCCGTTTTGGCTTGGCGTATGTCCAAATGACCGCTCAAAGTTGATGCTGCTTGACCTTCAAAGAGCAATTGCACCCGTTCAACTTGTTCCAGATTTAGAACGAGTGAATTTACAATTGCATACAGGGTGAGCCTTTCCGCCGTTACCCCACCAGGATGAAGACGGGAGAGTTCTGAGGAAAAATTTAAATAGGCAGTCCCATCATCTGTGACAAATATATGGAGCAATCGTGACCCTGCTGGGATGGTGGAAACAAGTTTGGGGTTGTCAGGCCCCTCTAAAAGAGCAGTTATTATAGCCTCGATGGCAGAAATGGTTTCTGCAGCCACTATTTTTCTTTCCTCTGCCTGGAGATAATTCCCTCTTCGGTTGGCAAAATAAAGGTGGACTTTTCGGGTTATGGCCTCTCGAACTGGGATTGAGTTGCTCACCCTAGAAGAGGGGCCGACTGGCTCGGGTCTGGGGAAAAATAGTTTTCCCAAAAAGAAGGCCGCACCAAAGCCCAGCCCAATTGCAACTACCAAAAGCAGCCAAAATCGACCTTTCCGCTTGGATACAAGACTCAAACCCATTTACACAAATCCGATCTTTATGGGTTTAGCCACGAGCTAAACCCAACCACAAGGAACACAAAGGAACAATCGATTTGCGATGTGAGATATGAGATATGCGGTCACAAACCTTGGTCTTTTCTTGCCTCCCACATCTCATATCCCAGATCACTTGAATCTTTGTACCCATTGTGCTGAAAGTTAATCGCTATTCAATAGACCCTTTGTTGACTCGTTCTTTGAGTTCTTTTCCAACCTTGAAAAAGGGAAGCTTCTTATTATTTACTTGGATACTCTCACCTGTCCTGGGATTGCGGCCCTGATAACTCTGATAGGATCTCACCTGGAAGCTGCCAAAACCGCGAATCTCGATCCGATCTTCCTGCGCCAGGGCTTGCTCCATACTACCAAACACGGTTCTGACCGCCATCTCCGCCTCTTTATTGGTTATGCCCTCAGCAGCAGCTACTGCGGCGATGAGTTCGCGCCTCGTCATGGAAATCCTCCTTATAGGTTGCGGTGCAGAAAAATCAGCCTCGCGGGGCGATAATATCGACTCCACCCATGTAATTTCGCAGGGGAGGAGGAATCACCACGCTGCCATCCTCTTGCTGCCAATTCTCTATGATTGCCACCAGGGTGCGACCCACAGCAAGTCCGGATCCATTGAGTGTATAGGGATAAGCGATTTTTTTCTTGCCTTTGGGGCGATAGCGAATATTGGCTCGCCTAGCCTGGAAGTCTCCAAAATTGCTGCAGGAAGAGATTTCCCTAAAAGTCTGCTGGCCCGGTATCCAGACCTCGATGTCATATGTCTTGGCAGCAGAAAAGCCCAAGTCTCCAGTGCACAGAGTCACCACCTGGTAAGGGAGTTCTAACTTCTGGAGAACCTCCTCGGCATCGAGCAACAAACTTTCCAACTCGTCATAAGAATGCTCAGGAGTAGTGAATTTAACCAGTTCCACCTTATTAAACTGATGCTGGCGGATGAGCCCTCGGGTGTCTTTGCCGTAGGAACCCGCTTCAGAGCGGAAACAGGGCGTGTAGGCTGTATAACAAAGGGGAAGATCCTTCTCTTCTAGGATCTCATTCATAAAGATGTTAGTAACCGGGACCTCAGCTGTAGGGACTAGGTAGTAATCCCAATCCTCCAACTTGAAAAGGTCCTCTTTGAATTTGGGTAGCTGACCTGTTCCCGTCATGGCTGAACTGTTTACCATGAAGGGAGGCAAAACTTCCAAATAGCCATGCTTGGTAGTATGCAGATCAAGCATGAAATTAATCAGGGCACGTTCAAGCCGGGCGCCCAACCCCCAGTATAGAGTGAAACGTGCCCCAGTAATCTTAGCAGCTCGCTCGAAATCGAGGATTCCGAGGCTTTCACCCAGTTCCCAGTGATGTTTAGGCGTAAAGGAGAATTGGCTAATCTCGCCCCATCGTTTTACCACAGGATTGTCATCTGCATCCTTGCCAACGGGCACGGATTCGTGCGGTACGTTGGGGATCAGCAAGAGTGATCTATGAATTTCGTCC
>JASFKF010000013.1:0-10965 GCA_050118775.1 Syntrophobacterales bacterium | reverse complement strand
AACAGCCGCTCCCACAGCGAAAACCCAAAAGGCTAAAATCACACTGCCGAGATCCATAGGTTATTCCGTTATCTACCCTCTTAGGCAATCCAACAATCTGTGGGAGCAACTTTCTAGTCGCGAATTGTTGATGTGCTAAGTATAAATAATCGCGGCTGAAAAGCCGCTCTCACAGGAATTTTATAATGAGGATTTTAAATACAATTTTCATGCCTAATATTGCCAAAGATCAAGTACTAATCTTTTGACTCTCCTTATATCCACAAGACTTCACCGGGCAGGCTAGGTATTCTTCGCCCTTGCTCTGACGAACCAGCATATAGGGATTACCGCACTGGGGGCACTTTTTGTCAACCGGTCTTGACCAAGAGACAAACCTGCACTTGGGAAACTTACTGCAACCATAGAACCGTCTTCCTTTCTTGGATGCTCTTTCAACCAACTCTCCCTCACAGCTCGGTTGGGGGCAGGCCACCCCCGTGCCAATGGATCGAGTGTTTCGGCAACTGGGATATTTTTCGCAGGCAAGAAATGGAATGCCCTGGCGGCTCTTGCGCACCACAAAACGTCCACCGCATTTGTCGCATATTTCATCGGTGTATTGAACTTTTTTATCTTTGTCTTCTTGCCTATCCCCTTGCAGCGAGCGGGTATTTTTGCATTCAGGATAACCGGTGCAGGCCAAAAATGTGCCAAACCGCCCATTCTTTTCCACCATGTCCCGGTTACAAAGTTCACACTTACCCCTGACTTCTCCCTCTGTGGCTGCCTGAATCTTTCCCTTACTATCCCTGGCGAAGTTCTTACTGTTCTTACAGTTTGGATATCCGGAGCAGGAAAGAAACAGCCCATTCTTGCCCCAACGAATGTGCATCTTTTTGCCGCATTGCTCACAGTCGATGTCGGTGGGTACTCCTTCCCTCTTCACATCGGTCATTTCTGTTTGGGCCCGCTCTACCGCCTGGTGGAATCCCTCATAGAAATCTTCAATCACCTGAAGCCATCCTTGACTGCCGTTCTCTACCTGGTCAAGTTTTGCCTCCAGCTGGGCGGTAAAAGCAACATTAAGAACCTCTGGGAAATTGTCCACCAATAAGTCATTCACCAGCATCCCCAACTCGGTGGGTTTAAAGCGCCCCTTTTCTTTTTTGGTATACTCCTTTTTCTGAATAACCCCCATAATACTGGCATAGGTACTCGGCCTCCCGATCCCTTGCTCTTCCAGTTCTCTAATAAGGGAGGCCTCAGTGAATCGAGGCGGCGGCTGAGTGAAATGCTGCTTCGGTGTCAACTCTATCAATTTCAGCGAACTGCCTTCCTTTAGATCTGGGAGCTTCAAACCCTCTTCTAATCCCGCTTCACCATTATCTGAACCCTCTATGTAGAGCTGCATGAATCCAGGAAAGCGGATCACAGTTCCGCTGGCTCTCAGGATGAACTCACCGGCGGCAACTTCCATGACCGTTTGGTCCAGTTGGGCCGGACTCATCTGGCTTGCCACAAATCGTTTCCATATCAGTTCATAAAGTGCCAACTCTTCTTTCTTAAGGTAGGTGGCCATCTCCTTGGGGGTCCTAGCAACCGCAGTTGGGCGAATTGCCTCATGGGCATCTTGGGTTCCTTTGCGGCTGGGATATACCGGGGCCTTCTTGGGAAGATATTCCGTACCTAGATTGTCCCGGATCCAGCTGCGCCCATCTTCAATCGCCTCTTTGGCGATCCGGGTAGAATCTGTCCGCATGTAAGTGATGAGACCCACGGCACCTTTTGTGCCAAGCTCGATTCCTTCGTAGAGCCGTTGCGCGATGGCCATGGTCCGCTGCGCAGTATACCGCAACTTGCGCGCAGCCTCTTGCTGCAAGGTGCTGGTGATGAAGGGCGGGGCAGGCGACCGGGATCGCTTCTTTTTTTCAACCTTTACCACCTGGTAGGTGGCTTGCTCCAGGGCCGCCACTAGCTCCGAGGCCTGTTCTTGGTTGGATATTTTAATCTTCTTGTCAGCCCTTCGCCACAACCTGGCCTCAAATTGTGGTTCCACCTCCCCTTCCAACAGTGCGATGATAGTCCAGTACTCCTCACTGTCAAAAGCCAGTATTTCAGCTTCCCGTTCACATATAAGACGGAGGGCTACGGATTGTACACGACCGGCACTCAGTCCGCGACGAAGCTTATCCCAGAGAATGGGAGAAATCTGGTAGCCAACCAGCCTGTCCAGAAGCCTTCTGGCCAACTGGGCCTCGAATTTCTGCTGGTCGAGTTCACCAGGTTTCTTTAAAGAACTTTCGATACCATTCCTGGTCAGTTCGTTGAACAGGACTCGGTAAATATCTTTTCGCGAGGACCGCAATTCCTCTGCTATATGCCAGGCGATCGCCTCGCCCTCTCGATCCGGGTCAGGTGCCAGGTAGATGTCTTCAGCTTCCTTAGCCGCCTTCCTCAGATCGCGAATGACCTTTTCCTTTCCTTTGATCACCTTGTAATATGGCTCGAATTCATTTTCGATATCGATTCCAAGTTCATTCTCCGGAAGATCTTTAATGTGTCCTACGGAGGCCCGGATGTCGAAACGGTCGCCAAGATAACGATTGAGGGTCCTCGCCTTGGTTGGTGATTCAACAATCAGCAGTGATTTGCCCATTTAATGTCCTCGATGCGTTGTCCTGGTAAGGTAATAGGTCATGGGTAATAGGCTATAGGGAGGAACCATCCCATTACCCATTACCTATGACCCATAACCTCTTAATCGCATTCGCGGCTAGAAGCCGCTCCCACAGGTTCGCACTAATACTCCATCAATCCAATCTTAAACTAATCATAATATAACAATTAAAAAGAGTAACTGGAGAATTCTCGCACAAAAAATGTACCGGGAAGCTGTTTTACCAGCCCCTTGATCTCCAAGCGCAGCAGGAGTTCCGCTGTTTCGGCTAAAGCGAGATCTGCCCCTCGAGCAATTGCGTCTATATGCAAAGGATCCATACCCAGCAGCTCCCACAGCTGTTGTTCTTTTTCATTCAGTTCGGGCGGCTCGCCAATTGGCACCGTTTTGATTTCTCTATGCAACTTGCGATCCACCATGGGAAGGAGCTCTTCAATTATATCCTCTGCACTCTCCACCAACTTGGCTCCCTCTTTAATCAACCGGTGTGCCCCTTCCACTGTTGGCCGGCCAATAGGGCCGGGTACGGCAAAAACCTGACGGCCCTGATCCAAGGCCATTCTTGCAGTGATGAGCGAGCCGCTCCTCACCGTGGCCTCCACCACCACAACGCCCAAGGAAAGACCGCTAATGATCCTGTTGCGAACAGGGAAATTCCCTGGCTCCGGTGGGGTACCTAAGGGAAATTCACTTAGAATGGCTCCGGAAGAAGCTATTTCTTTAGATAAAGTAAGATTCTCTTTTGGGTAGACCACATCAAGTCCTGTCCCCCAAACCGCCAGGGTCCTGCCACCACCTTCTAGGGCACCCCTATGAGCAGCACTGTCGATACCTCGGGCCATACCGCTCACCACGGTCCAGCCTTGCCATGCCAATTCTTTGCAGATTTTGTTGCAGACGCTCAAGCCGTAGGCTGAGGCTTGCCTCGAGCCTACCAAAGCAACGGCCCGCTCATCCTCCGGCAACAACGTACCCTTAAGGTAAAGCAGTGGTGGCGGATCTGAGATGTTTGCCAGATAGTTAGGATATTTACCCGTGCCCCATTGAATGATTTGAATGCCAAGAGAACGAAGGCGAATAATCTCTTTCTGGGCAGTCTCTCTTAAAGCAGGGGACTTGATGGCATCAATAGTCTTTTTCTTGAGACCCGGTATTTCCCCCAGCTCACTGCGGCGGCAGGTGAACACTCTTTCGGGGCTACCGAAACGGCGAAGTAAGCGATGAAAGGTCCTGTCACCAATACCAGGCGCCAGGCTCAAGGCCAACCAGCCGAGTTCTCCGTCCATATACATACCTAACTAGATATCTAGTTTATAAATAATAAACCTGCGTTCCTCATGAAACGATGTCGCGAGACCGCAAAGATGGGCGTGCCACCGAACACCCGCAGGGTCTCGGATCCGAGGCGTACTTGGAAAGTACGTCGCAGGGTTCGGGGCCCGAGGACGCTCGGAAGGACGGCCATATTTGTGGTCGCAGTAAGCGTTTCATGAGGAATGCAGGTTTAAATCAAAAAAGGGGCCATGCAAGCTGATTTCCCAGCTCCATGGCCCGCAGGGATTTCTTATGTCGACGGGTCTATTATTCTCCGGTCTTTAGCCTTATGCGTTCTCCAGGCGTGAACTCGTAAAGGGAGTGGGTAACCAGGGCAGCGGCTGTTTCCTGCTCCACTGCCAACACCAGAAGTTCGCCAATGGGTTCAGCCGAAAGCTGAAGTCTGGCCTCTTTCGGAGCAAAAGAACCCTCAGCCTTCGGATCTCGAAAGACCTCGAAGCGATTTCCGGCCTTAATATCGTCTGCCTCACCCAGATCTATGAAGACAATTTGTCTATCACCTATGAGAAAGGTTTCCCATGCGGATAAAATGATGTTGCCCTCAATGGGTTCAACACCAGCTTCAAAAGTGATATCCTCAGACCTTTTTTTGTAAGGCATCAACTTATCGCCTGGGGTCATGGAGTCAAATGAGCTCCTGACCATTGCTTTGGCGAATTCTTCATTTACCTCAGTTACCTCCACCACACCCAGAATGGTGTTCAAGTATCCCACTTCTTTGTTGCTGACGGGGTGCCTGATCATTTCAGAGGTCCTAAAAACAAAGAACCGGTCACCCATTTCCGTCTCGGCTGATTTTTGGAACTGCAGGTAGATCTTATCAGCCGCGCCGATGAGCTGCCTCTGTCTCTCTTCTCCCATGATCAACCCATCACCCTTGGGGATGAAGGGGGTTATGAATCCCACCTGATCGATTTCTGAGAAAGTCATACTGGGAGCTTTAGGCGGCAGAGGAGGCGGAGGTGGGGGCGGGACTATTTCTGGTTCCGGTTCCGGTTCCGGAGCTGTTTCCTCCATAGCAGTCACTGTCTCGAAATATTTTGGTATCTCATAGTAGACTCTCAACTCCGTACCTGGGTAAATCCAGTGGGGATTGGTGATGTGTGGATTTAATTGCCAGACCTTTGGCCAGACCCAGGGATTCCCGTAAAGCCCATCGCAGATATCCCAAAGGGTGTCACCTTTTACCACCACGTGAATATAGGTTTCTGGATCAGCCTCAGCGGCAGGAGTTGCTTCTTGCGCCATCACTTGGGATATTTGGCCGAAACCCAAGAGCAAACCGCCCACCATAATCCAAACAAGGACTGTTCGTTTCACGGTTGACTTCTCCTTTGTTTGGGTGGAGTCTTTTTATTTGACAGCTGCCATTGATCTTCTAACCTGTGACCAATACACACATTTTTTCTGTGTGTCAACCTTGATGACTTAGCAAAAAGCATACCTTACCAGGGATCAAAACAATCTATCTACTGTATTATCCTGATATGATTAGCCTTTAGACACTTTAATAAATTAGGGCTCTCCCCCTTGTTAAGTCTGTTTTTGTTTTTCTTCTGGAATGAATCTGCGTCTTTTGACGTTGCCCCTTTCATTTTCAGTCCTAAAGGTTGGAAAAGTCCAACCTTTACTAGGCACTAGGCAGTAAGCACTAGGCACTATTGCTGATTTAGGGGTGCCTAGTGTCTAGTGTTTAGTGCCTAGTGGTATCGCAGAGCGCTATGCGCTATGCGACTACCTCCTCTTCCTCTTAGCGCGCACTCCAGGGCTGGAAAATTTAGCCTCCCAGGCAATCAAAACAGGGCTAGCAACAAAAATCGATGAGTAAGTACCCACCACCACCCCCACTATCAAAGCGAAGGCGAAGTCGTGGATCACTCCGCCACCCAAAATGAAAAGCGCGGTGACCACAATCAGTGTGGTTCCTGAGGTTAGTATGGTTCGACTAAGGGTCTGATTTATGCTGCTATTGACCACTTCAGCAAAATCGCGCTTCCTACTCTTGCGCAGATTTTCCCTGATCCGGTCAAAAACTATAATGGTATCATTCAGAGAGTAACCAATGATAGTGAGCAGGGCAGCCACTACGGTAAGATTGAACTCTTTGTTGGCAATGGCGAAGGCACCTAGGGTGATAAGCACATCGTGGATGAGGGCAGTTACCGCTCCCAGTGCGAACTTCAGCCTTAATACCCAACAGCAGGCCATAGTTATAACCAAAGCGGCCACAATCAGCATGGGGATGCTCACACCCGCGGTCCGAAGGATATAGACCCCTAGAATTAGGGCTCCCGCCATTATGAGTGCCGGCATCCATTTGAGTTCAAACCTTCCTGAGATGTAAATAGCGATGAAAAGCAGGGCGTAGTAAATGGCCAAAAGCGCCTTCTGGCGTAAGTCTTTGCCTACTTTGGGGCCCACCATCTCTACCCTTTCAACTGTCACTGTATTTTCGCCGTACACCTTCTCCAGGCTGTCTTTCACCTCTTTGCTCAAGTTGCCTAACTCCTCCCTTGAGATATCAGTGCGAATTAGAAATACATCCTCCCCCTCTCCGCCAAAGCGCTGGATCGCGCTGCGATCCAGCCCCAGGGGCTTGAGCCCTTGCCTGATCTTTTTAACTTCAGTGGGGTCTTTGAACCGCAACTGCACCACTGTACCACCGGCAAAATCAATACCGTAAAGACTTCCTCCGCGGTAAAGAAGGGCAGCAAGGCCAATGAAAATCAACCCCAGTGAAATAGCGAAGGCAAATCTGCGTCGACCGACAAAATTAATGTTGATGTCCGGTTTGATAAACTCCATAATTCCTCTCTTCTATCCGCGCTCACATTCAACAAGCTCCATCTCTCCGTAAGTTTCACAGATCCGCCCCATCGAAGGGATGTGACGAAGAGCGCGGCGCAAAGCGCCAAGCGCATAGCGAAAACACATCTTTCTGAACTCTCTGCGCCATGCGCTTTGCGCTAGGCGATTTGTCAGATGTTTAAAGCTTTCATTCGCCTTTTTTGTAGCAAGTAATCGAATAACAACCTAGTGCCAAAAATAGCGGTAAACATGCTGGCTATAATTCCCAGGCTTAGAGTGACGGCAAAACCTCGCACCGGACCTGTACCGAATTGAAAAAGAACAATGGCAGCGATCAGTGTGGTGACGTTTGCATCCAAAATGGTAAGAGTAGCCTTGCTATAACCAGCGTCCAGAGCCGCCCGGGGCGTTTTACCCAGCCGCAACTCCTCTCTCACCCTTTCAAAAATCAGAACATTGGCGTCAACCGCCATACCAATGGTGAGAATGATGCCGGCGATGCCCGGCAAGGTAAGAGTGGCGCGCAAAGCGGCCAGTCCAGCCATGATTAAAATGATGTTGAGAATAAGAGCCATATCGGCAATGATCCCCGAACCGCCATAGTAGATAACCATAAACGCCACTACCAGCACGCCGCCCACTGCCATGGAGAACAGACCCTTCCGGATAGAATCTCTTCCCAGGGATGGGCCTACTGTCCGCTCTTCCAGAATTTTCACTGGTGCGGGCAAGGATCCAGCCCTTAGCACCACGGCAAGATCCTTGGCCTCTTCCATGGTGAATTGTCCCTCGATTATTGCATTGCCGCCGCTGATTCGGTCCTGGATGACAGGGGCAGAATAGACGTTGTCGTCAAGTACTATGGCCAACCGTTCTTTTATGTGATCCCCACTGATTTTCTCAAAGAGTCTAGCCCCGCGATCGTCAAAACTCAGCGCCACGTAGGGACGATTGTACTGAGTGTCAATGCGCACTTCGGCATTGGTTAGGTACTCGCCAGTGAGTAGGGTCCGGTCCTTGAGCAGGTAGGCGTTGCGACTCACCTGGCCGGTTACCGGATCAACCCGGCGGCCGTAGTAGATTTTGTCACCCGCGGGTATTTTGCCTTGAAGGGCCTGTTCAACGCTCTGTTGCTCATCAACCAGCTTGAATTCCAGTAGGGCAGTCTTACCTATCAAGTCAATCGCCCTTTGCGGATCTTTGATCCCCGGCAGCTGGATCAGAACACGATTTTCGCCCTGAGTCCGAATGTCGGGCTCACTAACACCGAATTGATCAATGCGGTTGCGAATTGTCTCAAGACCCTGGTCTACGGCAAGTTTCTTTATGTGGCGGACTTGGTCTGCCTCAATCTTCAGGTTGACCTGGAGTTGTTCCTGGTTGACTTTACGATCTTGAACCTCCAACAAGGGGAATTTGTCTTTGATGAGCCGAGCCACTTGTTGCCAGTCTTGATCCTGCGGCAAGAGCAATTTCACCCCGTCTTGTCCCTGGCGCTCAACCAGACGAAAGCGAATATGTCCACTGCCCAGTTCGTCCTTTAACTCCTGGGCAAATCGCTCTGCCGTATTTTCCACGGCCTTGTCATTCTCCACCTCGAGAATCAGATGCATTCCCCCCTGGAGGTCTAAACCAAGATGGATTTTTTCTTCAGGGAAGAATTTCACCCACCACCCAGGTAGTTCCTTGCCCACCGTGGGGAGCAGATAGACCAACGCCACCACCAAAACCGCTAACACCAGAGCTGCACGCCATCTCAGGTCCTTCACGCTAAGATTCTCCTCTTTCAGTAAATCATATTCCCCGATAAAATGGCCGGATAAGAGCAACGCCCAGAGCGTCAAGTTCAAAGTCTAAAGTTTGAAAATGCATCATAGATTAGGCAAAAAACTTGGAACCTGGAACCTGGAACTTTGAACCTTATCTAGCCGGCTGCTGCGCCAAGCGCTGTGCGTTTGTCGGCCAACCTCCCGGGCCCTCCTACTTCTTATCCGGCTCCGTCTCTTGGGATGCCATGCCGGCGACGTAGCCTCGTCCCACTTTTACCCTCACCTTTTCAGCGATTTCCAAGGTGACTACCTTCTCGGTGATGCCGGTGATCTTCCCGTGCAGTCCGCCAACAGTTACGATTTGATCGCCCCTCTTCAAGGTACCCAGTAATTCACGGTGCTTTTTTTGTTTTTTCTGCTGCGGTCGAATCAGCAAGAAATAGAAGATGGCAAACATCAGCAGCAGAGGTACCAAAGCGGCAAAGCCACCTCCCTGACCTCCACCGGTCCCACCGGTCCCCATGGCATACGCCACGCCTATCCAGTTCATAGAAAGCCTCCTAGTGCTTAAAGGGAAGCAGACGCGATTTGGCGGTATGGTTTTTTACTGCCCAAACCCGTTTCCAATTCTAGCTCCCGCTGTGCCCTTGTCGCAATTGATAAAAATGTAACTTAAATTCTTCGAATGTACCCGCCGCAATCGCACGTCGCATCTGACGCATTAACTCAAGAAAATACCATAGATTGTGGATGGTATTGAGCCGATAAGCCAGAATTTCTTTGCCAATGAAGAGATGACGCAAATACGCTCTGCTATAGTGCCTGCAAGTATAGCAAGTGCAGAGATCATCAATGGGCATGTCCTCGTCCCGGTGTTGGCTGTTCTTAATGATTATGCGTCCACGGTTGGTGAAGAGCATACCATTGCGAGCATTGCGAGTGGGCAAAACGCAATCGAACATGTCCGCTCCCAGGGCAACCAAATCCACCAAATCTTCCGGGGTACCAACACCCATAACATACCGGGGCTTATCTACTGGCAACCGCGGCAGACACGCAGCCGTTACCTCCAGCATCAACTCTTTGGGCTCCCCCACGCTCAAACCTCCAAGGGCGTAACCCGGAAAATCCATCTCCACTAAATTGTCAATGCAATACCGTCGGAGTTCGGTGGACATGCCTCCCTGGACGATGGCAAAAAGAGCCTTGTCCTCGCCGGTAGACGTCTCCTTACACCGCTTGGCCCACCGCAGGGTTCGTTTCATAGACTCTTGCAAGTATTCCTGATCCGCCGGGTAGGGAGTGCATTCATCAAGACACATCATGATGTCGGCACCCAGAGCCTCCTGGATTTGTACCGCCCTTTCCGGCGTAAGAAAGTGACGAGTACCGTCCAAATGGGACTGGAAGGTTACCCCTTCCTCACTGATCTCCCTGGTCGGCGCCAGACTGAAAACTTGGTAACCACCACTGTCCGTGAGAAGAGGGCCATGCCAGTGCATGAATCTGTGCAGCCCTCCAAGATCCCTTACCAGATCCGCCCCTGGCCGCAACCAGAGATGGTAGGTATTGGCGAGCAAGATCCTAGCGCCGAGAGAGTGCAAATCTTCAGGAGTAAGCCCTTTTACCGTGCCCTGTGTCCCTACCGGCATGAACACCGGGGTGGGCACTACACCATGTGCCGTCCGTATCTCTCCCAAGCGGGCTCCGCTTGTATCCTGTTTCCAGAGGTAAAACTCCACAACAAATACTACTCGATGAACATGGCATTGCCATAACTGTAAAACCGGTATCGCATCCTAACGGCCTCATCATACGCTCTAAGCAAAAGATCCCGACCGGCCCAGGCAGAAACAAGCAGAATCAAGCTAGAACCAGGCAGATGGAAATTGGTAAGTAGTCTATCGATTATCTGGAAGCGGTAGCCGGGATAAATCAATAGGTCGCACCAACCCCTGCCTGCTATTAACCGCCCATCACTGGCTGAAAACTCCAAAGCGCGCACTGTGGTGGTGCCAACCGCCATAACCCTCTTGCCCTTCTCCCTGGCATGATTAACCGCCGTAGCGGTTTCCGAGGGAATTTCGAAGTATTCCTCCTCCAGTTTGTGCTGGCGAATGTCCGCTACCCGAACAGGCTGAAAGGTGCCAAAGCCTACGTGTAGCGTTAAGTTGACAATGCTTACCCCTTTTTCCTTCAACCGTGCTAGCAAATCACCGGTAAAATGCAGTCCTGCCGTTGGCGCTGCCACAGCACCTGGCTTTGCGGCGTATACAGTCTGGTAGAAACAAGCATCGTCCACCTGCACTGGACTCCCGTTTCGCTTTATATATGGTGGTAAAGGAACAGATCCCGACCTCTCTAGAATCTCCAACAGAGGTCTATCATCCAAAA
>JASFKF010000012.1:0-11574 GCA_050118775.1 Syntrophobacterales bacterium | reverse complement strand
AATGGTCAAAGATGTTGATAAACCGGTAGTGGTTGCCGGCGACTTCAATGTTTTCTGGGGTGATCGGGAATTGCAATTGTTTCTCGCAGCAACGGGTCTGAAAAGCGCGAACGGTGAGGGGCAGCCATCTCACCCCAGTCGGGCGCCGAGGAGACAACTGGACTATATTTTTCATAGCCCTGAAATACAAATCACCGATTTTTTTATACCGCAGGTGCAACTGTCCGACCATGCCCCCCTAATCTGTGACTTTGAAGTACACCCACCGGGACTCTCCAAGTGAAAAACCAAGTCTCAAGGTTTCAGGTGTCAGGTTTCAGTAAGCATAAACAGAAATGCTAAACTTGAACCCTGAATAGTTATACCTGAACACTGAAACCTTAGTCTTTGCCCTATGCCTTCTCAAATCCGCAATCCACTGGCCATCTACCTCTTACAACAAATGACAGCGCAGCGTAGTGACCCAATGACGGCGAAGCCTTATGACCCCAATTGCCTTTTGTCGTGAGCCATAAGACTTACGCCTTTTACTCTATGCTCTATGCTCCATGCCCTACCCCCACAACAAATGAAAGCTTGACTGTTTTTTGTCACCGCTGGTATTATATTTAGCCAATAAAGGACGGTACCGAGAGGATTAAAAGGGAATCCCGTGCGAATCGGGAGCGGTCCCGCCGCTGTAATCCCGACCTCACTCTAGATGAGTTGTCTTTCTTCGGTATACTCCGGGATGGGAAGCGAGCTTGGAAGATCCCCATGCAGGGTCCTAACCGGGGTTAAAGTCACTGTCTCGTAAGTCCCTCTAAATAACTTGGGACGAAGCGGGGTGGGAAGGCGAGCCGAAGATCGGGAGAGCCAGAAGACCTGCCGTTCTTACTCAATCGGTGATGATGGTAAAATCGCCGGTTTGCGGTACGAGGATACCGACTCCACTCGAGGTCAAAGAAAACTGGGTGCAAACCTTGAGTCCCCCATGGGGCTCAAGGTTTTTTTTTGGTGTCCAATTCATCCAAAGGCGGAGCCGGGCCAGTAGCGGCGGGGCAAGTTAGTTTGATCATGGGTTTTGCTGTAGCTTCCTTAAATGAGAAAAAAGGAGAAAGACATGAGGATTCGCATGATCATGAAAGCCATCGTCCCGCTTGTCTTGGTTTCATTGGCTTTGCCCAAATCCCCCATTTACGCCCACGGAGAGAAAGGGTCAATGAAAAAAGGAATTCTTTTAGTGGCTTTCGGGAGCACCATTCCCGAAGCTCAGGTCTCTTTTGAGAACATCGATCGCTCCGTAAGGAAGGCATTTCCTGGGGTGGAGGTCTACTGGGCCTACACCTCCCGCACAATAATCGCCAAAATGGCAAAAGAGGGAAAGCATCTGGTCACACCCGTGGAGGCTCTGGCCAGAATGATGCGGGAGAAATTCACTCATGTGGCGGTGCAATCGCTGCACGTGATCCCAGGGGCGGAGTTCCACGGCCTAGTGCAAAACGTCCGCAGATTTGAAGGCATGAGCAAAGGAATGGAGCAAGTCTTGGTTGGTTATCCTTTGCTGGCCACCAGTGAGGACCTGCGGCGAGTGGCAGAGGCCATGCTCAAGGTCATTCCCTCGGAAAGAAAGGCCAATGATGCAGTTGTCTTTATGGGCCACGGTACGCACCATCCTGCCGATGTCTACTATGCGGCTCTTAACTATCATGTGCAGAAAATGGACCCCAATATTTTTGTGGGCACGGTGGAGGGTTGGCCTGAGATAGACGACATGATAGGGGAACTCAAGAAAGAAGGTCTCAAGAAGGCCTACTTGATGCCATTTATGTCTGTGGCAGGGGATCATGCCAGAAACGACATGGCAGGACCGGAGGAGGATTCTTGGAAATCTATCCTGGAAAAAGAAGGAATCACCTGCGAACCGGTGCTTAAAGGCATGGCTGAGTACCCGGAGTTTGTGGAGATGTGGGTAGAGTTTGTGGAGATGTGGGTAGATCATCTGAAGACTGTCTTTAGTCATTTTCCGTGAGAACTGATGAGAGATGTGGGATCAAAACCCAATTCGCACATCACAGATCTCAGATTGCAGCCGCAGGGTAACCACGGCCCAGCAAGCTGCAATGGGCAATGGAAGGAGACTCTGCTTGCCTGAAGCAAATCAATCCTCGTCAAATCTGGAAGCGCTGCGCAGTCAGCTGGCTGCATCCAAAAGAACCTTTGCACTTGGGCTCTTGGCCTTGATCCTGGTGTCTCTCCTGTCGATTGTGGCAGCTACAGGAGTTGGCCGCTTGCACTTCCCCTGGAGGACGGTTGTCGAGGCCATTGGTGAGGGTTTGGGGTTGCTACATTCTGATACAGTAGAACGCACGCCCCTGCTGGTTGTTTTTGACATTCGTTTAAGTCGGGTGACGTTATCATTCTTGGTTGGTTCTGCATTGGGGGTGGCAGGTTCCGTTTTCCAAGGTATTTTGCGAAATCCATTAGCTGATCCCTTTACCATTGGTGTGGCAAGTGGTGCAGCTTTTGGAGCCGCCATTGCTCTCGCTTTTGGTTTAGGCGGTACCTCCTATCTAGGCCTTGGCACCATTCCCCTGGTAGCTCTTATGGGAGCCTTGGGCGCTCTGGCCCTAGTAGTGATGCTCGGCCGGGTGCAGGGCAGAGTCCGGAGAGACACTCTGGTATTGGCCGGAATTGTGGTAGCCACCTTTCTTTCAGCCCTAATTGCTTTGGTCAAGGCCCTGGACGAGGAGGCGGTCTCAGCCATCGTTTTTTGGGTAATGGGCAGTTTTCAAGGAAGAGGCTGGATCCATGTTGGTTTCTCCCTACCCTACCTGCTACTGGGTTTGTATCTGGTGCTAAGACGATCTAGGGAACTAGACATTTTGACTCTGGGCGAAGTGCAGGCCCGTCAATTAGGAGTGGAAGTAGAAAAGGTGCGAAGCCGTCTTTTAATAGGAGGCAGTCTACTGACAGCTGCAGCTGTATCAGTTTCTGGAGTAATTGGTTTCGTGGGGTTAGTAATTCCACATCTGGTAAGAATGTGCCTCGGAGCTAGGCACCAGCGTCTCATGGTTTTTAGCGCTCTTCTTGGTGGCCTAGCTTTGCTCTGGTCTGACGTGGTTGCCCGTACTCTTTTACCTGGTGGTGAGGAGCTACCGGTTGGGGTGGTTACCGCTCTGGTTGGGGGACCTTTCTTTTGTCTTCTTCTCAAGCGAAGGAAAGGAGGGGTGATCCTTGATTAGGGTCGAGGGGTTGACAGCAAGGTATGGCCAGACAGTAGTGCTCCATGGGCTGAATTTTCATGCTGCTGAGGGAGAGCTCATCGGTCTGCTGGGTCCTAACGGAAGCGGCAAGACTACTTTGCTCCACTGTCTTAGCAGAGTGGTGCCCTATAATGCAGGTAAGGTTGTTGTGTCCGGGCGTGATCTTGCTGCATATTCAGCCAGGAAATTGGCCAGGGTTGAAGCTTCTGTGCCTCAACGTCTGGAAATCTCCTTCCCCTTCAAATGCATTGAAGTGGTGCTAATGGGGCGCTACCCCTACCAACGAGAATTCGGCACCAACAATGAAGATGATCTGAGCAAGGCGATGGAAGCAATGCGGCTAACCGATACTCTGGATCTGGCACAACGGCGCATTAACGAGGTCTCAGGAGGAGAAGCCCAGCGGGTGATCATTGCCAGGGCTTTGGCCCAAGAAACAGCAATAATCCTCTTGGATGAAGCCACAGCAAACCTTGACGTGTCCCACAAAATCCAGATGTTTGACCTCTTTTCGGAAATGAATCAACGAGGTCGCACCTTTATCTGTGCCATGCACGATCTCAATTTGGCTGCCCTCTACTGCCAGAGGCTGATTTTTTTGAAGGACGGACAGATTTGCATTGATGGTCCAACCTTGGAGACATTTACCGGGGAGAATCTTTCCAAGGTCTACCAGACCGAGGTGAAGATCACAGAGCACCCCGACACCGGGGCACCGCAGGCAATGTTTGTGCCAGGCAAGGGCAGCAGTCAGCAGTCAGCAGTCAGCGGACAGCAATCCGGAATTAACGTCTATGTCTAGGATCAGTAATCAGATAATTTGCTTGTCTCTGACTTGGATTACCCTAGTGTCCATGGTGGGTGCCGCAGCGGCCGAGGTGCGGGTGACAGATGATTTGGGGCAGGTAATTACCCTAAAGGGTCCGGCACAAAGAATTATTTCCCTCTATGGGGCATATAGTGAAATTCTCTTTGCCATCGGTGCAGGTGACAGATTGGTAGCCAGGACTAGGGCGGACAGATTTCCTCCCTCCATTTTGGACAAACCTAGCGTGGGAACACACCTTAGGCCAAACATGGAACTGGTGCTGGGCTTGCAGCCCGATCTGATTATTAATGCTGTAGGAAGGAAACATGGACATGAGGTGATAAGGCAGATCCAAAAGAAAGGTTTCACTGTGGCCGTTTTCCAACCGAGGAATTTCCCAGAACTTTTTTCGGTGATTGACAGGTTGGGAATTCTCACCGGCGAGGAGGCTAATGCGCAAGCCTTAATTAACGGACAAAGCAGTCGGCTGCGGCAAATCGACCTGAGGCTGGCCAAGAGTAAAGATCGGCCCAAGGTGTTTTTCGAGGTGCGCTATCCAAACCTTCTGGGAGCAGGACAGGGATCTATTGTCAACGATGTAATTTTGAAAGCAGGCGGTCTTAACTGCTTGCCCAATGCGAAAAAACTTGTGCGGATCAATATTGAAAGCCTTATAGACTATAACCCGGATGTCTACGTGGTTCAGAAGGGACCAATGAACCGCAACCCCGGCAGTCCCGTGTCCCGGCCCAATTTTCAGGTCCTGAAGGCTGTGCAACAGGGGCGGGTGTTTTTCGTTGACGAATATATTTTTTCCCGGCCAGGGCCCAGATCAGTTGAAGCTGTGGAGAAACTCGCCGCCTATCTCCACCCAGAGCTGGTGAAGTGACGGATAGGTGCTGTGAGAGATGAGATATGGGATGTGAGATATGAGATTTCGGATTGCGGATGTGGGATATGAGATATATGATGCGAGTTTTTTCGGTGGTCCGTCTCTTATCTCACATTGCAGATCACACATCACACATCGGCCAAGAATGTAAAGGTGGGGATTTTATCCCTGCAACCGCAACCATAAGGAAAGATGATCATGAAACCTGGAACTTTATACGGAGTAGGTGTTGGACCTGGTGATCCGGAACTTATCACCCTTAAAGCGGTGAAAGTGCTTAACCATGTGAAGGTGATTTTTGCTGCGTCTTCGAGCAAGAATGAATACTCTCTGGCACTAGAGAATGCCAAATCTCACATGCTTAACGGTGCAGAGGTCGTTAGACTCAGTTTCCCAATGACTCGCGACCAGGAGATCTTGGAAAAGGCTTGGGAGGAAAACGCAACTCGGATTCTGGACTTCGTCCAACAAGGAAAGGACGTGGCATTTATCACCATTGGTGATCCCCTCACTTACTCAACCTTCGGATACGTGATGGAAACCATCCAGGAGATGGCCCCGGAAGTGCCCGTCTGTGTGATCCCTGGTGTTACCTCCTATCAAGCTGCTACGGCAGCTGCTCAAGAAATAATGGCCGCCCAGGAGCAGACCTTCTGTGTAATCTCCGGTTCGAAGGGGGGCAAACAACTCAAGGAGGTGATCAACAAGGTAGACTGCGTAATAATGCTGAAGGTGTATAGGCACTTAGAAGAAATACTGGATACACTCGAAGAGCTGGGACTAAGGGAGCAGGCCACCCTTGTGTCTCGATGCGGCATGGAGGATCAGGTAGTCTGCAAGAACCCGGAGGAACTCAGGGGCAAGAAGGTACCTTACCTTTCGCTGATGATAGTAAAAAAGAGTAAGGGCAAGTAACTGATCAGCTAGCAGCTGGCAACTGGCAGCAGGCAGCTGTTTCAACTAGGCACTGAGGGGTCATTTGCTTCGCGTCATTTGCCTTCGGCCTCATTCGGGCTGGCGCCCGTCATTAGGTTGTCTACCATAAATGACCATAAATGACAGCGAAGCGTAGTGACGGCCACTTTTTGTGGCCAAATGACAATGAATGACAGCCTAGCGCATCGACCTCGAAGAAATGACGAATGACAAGTGGCACTTTGAAAACGAAGAAGAGAACTTCACCCTGGCTGTTATACGCTATCCTTGCCATTCTTCTGCTAACGGCATTTCTGGTTTTCTTTCTTACCAGTCCGACCATATCTTCTTCCTTTGGGGATCCCACCTTTCTGTGGAAAAGGTTGGGTAAGCCCCTGCTAAGAATGACACTTCTTATTTCTTTGGGTCTTTTTGCGGGACAGATTATCGAAGCCTCTGGTTGGACCGGTCGCCTTTCAACCCTCGTTCGTCCGCTAATGCGCTGGGGTCACCTTTCAGATTCCTCTGGAGCATCTTTTACCACCGCCTTTGTTTCCGGGACAGCTGCTCAGGCTATGTTGGTCACCTTCCACGAGGAAGGCAAGCTCAGCAGAAAGGAAGTTATTCTTACCAGCCTGCTGAACGGCTTACCGGCCTATTTTCTCCATCTCCCTACTACGTTTTTTATCATCCTTCCCCTGGCAGGCGTGGCCGGGGCTATGTACCTCCTCTTGACCCTGGTTGCCGCTTTACTGCGTACGGCGGGACTGGTGACCTACTCAAAATTCACCCTCTCTCCCCGGACCCTGGAAATGGCAGCAGCCAAGAGGGAAGGGCAATCTTGGAAGAGTATGGTACAGGAGACCTGGCAGAAGTTCCTGAAAAGATTGCAAAGGATTATGCTACTGGTCATTCCAGTCTACGTGGTGGTTATGTTAGTCAGCCAGTTAGGTTTTTTCGCCTGGCTGCGCTTGAAGCTTGCAGGGGGGATTACCTCGGCTGTGGTACCGGTGGAGGCCATGAGCGTGGTAATCTTCAGCTTGGTAGCAGAGTTTACCTCCGGTTTTGCAGCAGCAGGGGCTCTTTTAGACGCGGGGACTTTAACAATTAGGGAGACGGTTATCGCCTTGCTTCTAGGAAATGTTGTAGCAACCCCTGTTAGGGCACTTAGGCATCAGCTTCCCTATTACATGGGGATTTTCAGACCCAAACTTGGCATTCTGCTCATTGCCTTGGGGCAGACTTTACGAGTAATTAGTGTCATCATAGTAGGAACCGCATATGTGCTGCTGACAGCTTTTTAGCTGCCAGCAGGTGTAAGGGGCAAGGCATAAGGTATAAGGTGAAAGAGCTAGGAAGATGCCGGTACAAGGTTCAGGGTGCAAGGTAGAGGGGGAATTGCTGAACAAAAATCACAAGATACCTTGTACCTCATATCTTGTACCCTGTACCCTATACCTGAACTTCTGGTTCCGGATGATATGGTTTACCTAAGTTGATAGTCGATGGAATGGATAGCATGGCTAGTGCAAAGAACCTAATGATCCTTGGAACCGGCTCGGATGTGGGGAAATCAATCCTGGTGGCTGGCCTCTGCCGTATCCTAAAACAAGACGGCTACAGGGTGGCTCCCTTCAAGGCCCAGAACATGGCGCTCAACTCTTTCATCACCCCGGAAGGTGGTGAAATGGGCCGGGCTCAAGTAGTACAGGCAGAGGCCGCAGGACTTGAGCCCCATATTGATATGAATCCCATTCTGCTAAAGCCCACCTCCAACGTGGGCTCCCAGGTCATTCTGCAGGGTAAGGTCCTGGGCAATTTCACTGCTGAAGAATATTACAGAAAGAAACCTGATCTAGTGGCCCAGGTCATGGAAAGCTATAGTCGGCTGGAGGGTAAATACGAGGTCCTGATAATGGAGGGAGCGGGCAGTGCGGCAGAGATAAATCTCAAAGACAAGGATCTGGTCAACTTCTCCATGGCTAAACGGGTCACCGCCCCAGTGCTTCTGGTGGCAGACATAGATCGAGGTGGAGTCTTTGCAAGTATAGTCGGACATATGGAGCTTTTCACTCCCTCAGAGCGTGAACTGGTAAAGGGTTTCATCATAAACAAGTTTCGAGGCGATCCCTCCCTGCTGCGGTCAGGGCTGGAATTTATAGAGGACCGTACCGAAAGACCGGTTTTGGGCTTGGTGCACTACTTTAATGATATTCACATCCCCGAGGAAGACAGCGTAGCCCTGGATCTGAAGATTCGGGAGGCAAAAAAAAGACCAGAGAAACAGGTACGAATTGGGGTTATTCGACTGCCCCATATTTCCAACTATACGGACTTTGACAGCCTGGAGCAGGAACCATCTGTTAACTTGACCTACTTCAATGCTCCTGAGCAAGTATTTGAAATGGACCTGGTTATTTTGCCGGGCAGCAAAAATACTCTCAACGATCTGCGCTATTTGCACAACCAGGGTCTGGCTGAGGCTATCACTGCATTTTATGCTAGGGGCGGCACAGTTGTGGGTATCTGTGGGGGGTATCAAATGCTGGGCCAAAAGGTGTTGGATCCCATGGGTGTGGAGAGCGACCTGGAGGAAGTTGCGGGCTTGGGCTTGTTGGAGATGGAGACAGAACTCTTGGGAGAAAAGGTCACCACCCAGGTTAAGGCCAGGTTACTTTGGCAAAAGCTGGCTGGACCCGATGAGAAGATACGAGGTTATGAGATACATATGGGTCGGAGCAGACCTCTGGGATCAGCCACCGCACTCCTTGAGATTTCAGAACGTAACGGCAGACCGGTGCGGGTCCAAGACGGCCTGGTTTCGGAGGATGGTCGCGTATGGGGAACCTATTTGCACGGTTTGTTTGATAACGATGGCTTGAGGCATCGCCTCATCAGTCGGTTCTTAAGGAGCGACGATCTGGTGCCCACCACAGAGAGACTCAGATCGTTCCACCACTGGAAGGAAGAGCAATACAACAAACTAGCCACCCACCTTCGCCATCACCTCGATATTTCCCGTATCTATAAAATCATCGGCTTATAGAATTTTAGCTTTTGACCCCCAGGAGTATCATATGCTAAGGTTGGCACAGAAAGTGCTTTTACTGCGTCGCACATTAAGTTCCTAAAAGTATTATTGTTTTCTTATCTTAGTTCAACTCAAAAAGGAGAGGGATTATGTTGAAGAGAAGATCTTTTTGGTTGTTGGCATTCCTTGCAGCTTTTCTTTTTGTCCTGAGTTGCGCCGGTTCAGGAAAAGAGACCAAAGATGATGAAGCTCAGCCCAGGACTCTCCCGGCTTACGACTACAAGGGAGTGAAAATACCAGTAGTGATTATGGACTTTGAAACCAGGGTTCCTGGCCACGGCTGGCGGGTCGGGCAGGGGGCCTCCGACATGCTCGTCACCGCGCTGGTCAAAACTAAAAAGTACAGGGTCTATGAACGGGAAAGACTAAAGAGCATCATGAAAGAGCAGAAACTGCAGATGAGTGGAGCTGTTGATCAGTCGACCGCGGTGCAGATCGGCAAACTTGTGGGGGCCAAATATATCATTACCGGAGCGGTAACCGAGTTTGGCGTGGCAAAATCAGGCGCCCATGGGGGCGGCTGGTTCGATGTTGGAAAACAGCACTACAGAGCCACTGTAGACGTGCGGGCAGTAAGCGTGAAGACTGGCGAGATCGTCTTTGCCGATACCGGGTCCGGCGCGTTAAAAAGCAGATCAGTTAAGGTTCTGGGCATCGGCGGTGGGGAAAGCTATGATGAAAAGAAGGCCTCTGAGTCCATGCGCATGGCTATCGATGATGTAATGTCGAGAATATATATAGAGCTAAACTAAGCAATAGTAAAAAAAACAACAAAGTAAATTGCCACATGGGAGCAACAATTTTGCTCTCGTGTGGCTTTTTTATGTTTATATGCTTATTTCTGTGGGAGCGGCTTTTCCAGACCTGCGCCCGTCGAAGGTTAGCCGCGATTATGTTATAAAAACAAATCACTATTAAATTCTGGCGGGCACGGAGGCCCGCCCTTATAAGGTTTAGGCTCTATGACCAATGATTTAGCCGCTAACAACCCGCCCAAGCTGGCTGCAGAAGCCATCCGCCAAGCTTTTGATTCATACCAAGCCCAATATGCGACGATTACTCAAAGGGCCAAAGGACGCTTTGAAAACAGGGACTGGCCTGCTATGCAAGCGGATGCAGGAGAGCGGCTGGACCTGTATAAAAAAGTGGTGGATGAAACTGTTGTTCAGATCAACCGGGTGCTTGGCGGAAAAATCAATGACCCTGAGCTATGGATGAGAGCGAAAGTTGTCTATGCTGACTTAGTAGCCAAGGTCGATCTTTGGGAGCTTGCAGAGACATTTTTTAATTCAATCACCCGTAGAATATTTGCCACGGTTGGAGTCAACCCACAAATAGAGTTTGTCGACACTTGCTCCAGAATCCAATCCGTCCAGATCAGTCACCCGGTTTATCACTCCTACACCAGTCCGCAGACAACTGCTGCTTTGATCGAGACTATCCTCAGTGATTACGATTTTCGTGTACCCTATGAAGACCTCAGACGGGATGCTAAATTGGTGGCCGCCAGAATAGAAGATCACCTCAACAAGGCTGGGAGTTCCAGCCCTATCCAAAAAGCCGATATGCTAACCTCAGTTCTTTTTCGAGGCAAAGGAGCCTACCTGGTTGGCAGGTTTTTCACCCCTTCGCATAGTTTTCCCCTGGTGCTCTCTTTGCTCAACACTCCTGCAGGCATACTGGTTGATGCCGTGCTATTGGATGAAAACGAAGTGAGCATTTTGTTCAGTTTTACTCGGTCCTATTTTCACGTCAATGTCAGAAGACCTATAGAGTTAGTCAGTTTCCTCAAGTCTATTATGCCTCGAAAACGAGTTGCAGAGCTCTACATCTCTATAGGGTACAACAAGCATGGAAAGTCCGAATTGTACTGCGACTTGCTGCAGCATCTCGACTCTTCTGAGGAGAAGTTCGAAATCGCAGAGGGGGAAAGAGGTATGGTAATGGAGGTATTTACCATGCCCGATTATGATGTGGTTTTCAAGGTGATTAAGGATCGCTTTCCATCCAACAAGAACACTACTCGGGAAGAAGTGATGGCCAAGTATTATCTGGTGTTCAAGCATGACCGTGCTGGTCGGTTAGTAGATGCGCAGGAATTTGAACATCTGCAGTTTGACCGCAGTCGATTTTCAGAAGATCTACTAGAACAACTCCAAGTTGTAGCTGGAGGAAGCGTGGAGGTGGATGACGATCACGTGGTTATCAAGCATGCCTATGTAGAAAGACGCGTGACGCCTCTGAACATATACCTGAGCGAGGCTGATGAGATCAAATCTCGGGCCGCCATTATAGATTACGGTCAAGCGATCAAAGACCTGGCATCCACAAACATTTTTCCAGGGGACATGCTCCTGAAAAATTTCGGTGTCACTCGCCACGGCAGGGTGGTCTTTTATGATTACGACGAGCTTTCTTTTTTGTCTGACTGCAATTTCCGGGTGATGCCCTCCTCTAGCAGTTATGAGGAGGAATTATCTGACGAGCCCTGGTTTAGTGTTGGTGAGAATGACATTTTCCCTGAAGAATTTAGTTATTTTTTGGGATTGAAGGGAGACTTGAAAGATCTGTTTTTGCAGGAGCATTCAGATCTATTTGAGGTGGTTTTCTGGCATCAGATTCA
>JASFKF010000011.1:0-11697 GCA_050118775.1 Syntrophobacterales bacterium | reverse complement strand
TACAGAGCTTGAACGAGGTTTACCGCTCACCAATGACATTTCGCCAAAAAACTGACCTACGCCCAAGGTTGCAAGGGCCAACTCATTCCCACCATCATCTGTGGTGAACACCTTTACCCGGCCATCCAGAATAATATAGACAGAACGTCCTGAATCTCCCTCCCGTATGATCATCTCTCCAGCACTAAATACATGCATGGAGGCGTCCTCGGCCAACTCCTCCCGTTCTGTCTCCTTGAGGGGAGCAAAGAAAGGAATTTTAGAGATGACATCCATGAGTCGCACAGACCGCCGGTCCGTTCCTGCTGCGCTGGTTGGTGAGAAAAACTCCAGGGTTGTCTGCAGAGGATCCTCTGACTCGCTTATTTTCCTTTCGACCAGCGAGAAGGAAGTTTTCCCTATCTGGAACGAGTCTCCGGGCTCAAGAGAGATTTTTTCGACCCGCTCACCATTGAAGATGATACCGTTGGTGCTTCCTAAATCCTCAACCACCCAGGACCCTTTATCGCAGTGCACTTTGGCATGATTGCGTGAGGCAGTGGGATCCGACAAGGGAATCAAATTGCTCGAGCCCCGGCCAATGGTTGTGGTTTCCAGTAATGGGTAGATTGTTTTTTCGAGTGCTCCTGTCTCAAATACCAGATAATATCTTTTCATCGGTCTACCCTCAAGATTCTATCCGGCCCGACCCTGCTCTAATGCCCCCAGAGACCAACAGCAGAATGATCTTCCGAGAAGAAACGGTCCGGGTCTCAGTGGCTCTCTCTACCCGAATGTAGGCGATTTATTCTTGCCTTACCAGGATGTCATTCGCAATAATAGTGCCAACGTGTGATTCTTGGACCACTTAATCAGCGGAAAGCTGCTTCAACTAGACACTAGGGACTAAGCACTAGGCACAAGGGCACGACCTTGGGAAACGGAGAGACGGAGACGCGGCGAAGGAAACAGAAGCTAGCAGGAACTCGATTTTGATTGCTTCTCCCCTAAATTCTGGCTCCTTACTCTATGCCCTATGCTACATGCCCTGTGCCCTAAGCCCTGAGCCTCTTCGCTCATGGATATTGATTGCTGACAACCTAAGTCCTGCTGCCGGGGCTTACTCGCTTAACAAATGGAGAAAAGCATGATCCGCAAATGTGATGACCGTGACTTCGAAACGATCTACGAGATCGTAAACGAGGCTGCTGAGGTTTACAAAGGGATTATACCTGCTGATCGCTGGCAAGAGCCCTACATGCCCAGAGACGAACTCAGACACGAGATCGATGCTGACGTCCAATTTTGGGGCTATGAAGAAGAAGGTAAATTGCTCGGCGTAATGGGGATCCAGGATGTACTCGATGTAACCCTTATCAGACACGCCTATGTGCGCACGGCCGAACAGAAAAAAGGAATTGGAGGAAAACTCCTGTCCCATCTTCGCACCTTGACCTCAAGGCCGATTCTTCTCGGTACCTGGGCGGATGCCTCCTGGGCCATCCGTTTTTATGAAAAACATGGATTCCGCCTCGTCACTCCAGAAGAGAAGGACCGTCTGCTCAAAAAATACTGGTCAATTCCTGAACGACAAATCGAAACCTCAGTTGTTCTGGTCGAAGAAAGTTGGATCGATCAACCTTAAAATCCCCCCAGACCCCCCTTTTTAAAAGGGGGGATTAAAAGGGGATTTCCCTTTTAATGAAGGGGGCGCAAGAAACTGGATCATAATAGTCCCCCTTTTGTAAAGGGGAGAAGGATAGGACAGACATGCTCAAACTTACTGAAAAACAAATTGCCGAATACTTCAAACGCAGTTACGCGGCGGTAGACGGGCTCTGGTTCATGAAGGTTGAAGAAATATATGGTTTTGACACGGCCCTCGACATAGACGACGAGGTCTGGAAGGTCATGCCAAAAATTCAGGCTCGCAAGTTGAAATCCATGGGAGAATCAACAGACGGTCTGGATGGACTTCAAGAGTGTCTCACCACAAAGCTCACCCTTGATGGCTTTGCCTTCGAGGCTGAACGAAGCGACAACGATAAATCATTGAATATAACCCTCAGTGAATGTCCCTGGCATAATGTAATGATCAAATCAGGTAGAGAACATCTTTCCGGGCCAGTGGGATCGCGCATCTGCACTACTGAATATCAGGTTTGGGCAGCTGAATTTGGAGATGACATCAGGTTTGAACTCGGAGACCAAATCTGTGAAGGTTTTAAGTGCTGCACCCTACTGTTCAAGGCCGCAGTGTGAGTCAACAAAGAACGTTCAAGGTTCCAAGTTTTTTGACTAATCTTAGCTACATATTCATGCTTGAAACTTTGAACTTGACGCTATGCGCCATGCGCTCTGCGCTATGCGGGAGGACCGCTTCATTCAGTGAAAAAGATAACCAAACTCTTAACCAGTTCGGCCATGAACTTGTAGTCCAGTTTTTCCATAGTATCCGAAGGCAGATGGTAGTGAGGATTGCGATAGAAGGCCGAATCAGTAATCATCACCGCTTTGTAACCTTGGTCCCAGAATGGAGAGTGATCACTCAATCGTACTGAAGGGAGCAGCCAACCACCAAAGGGTACGGTTAACTTGACCACCGGCAAATCCCGATTTTTTCGAAAAGCCTTGTAAAGAGAGTTGGTAAGACCCTTTGACTTCAAATTACCCACAATACCGATAAAGTCACCCTCCTTGGGATAGTCCATGAACATTAAGGGAAATGGATATTCCTGGCAACCTTCCTGGTGACAGGTGTATCCTACCATCTCCAGACAGAGCATACCGTCTATTTGCTCATTTTCTTTCTTGGCCTTTTTGGCGTAAATTTTACTCGCCATATGGCGAGTGCCAAAAGCCGGAGGCTCTTCCAAGGGAAAAGAGACAAACTTCACTCCTACCCCTAATTCCTTTCCCCCAAGCAAAGATTTCAGCTCCCTGGCAGTCTCCAACTGGACAGCAATGGCACTAGCATTGTCGTCTGCGCCCACTGTGCCCCAGACCGAATCGTAGTGGGCCCCCAGGATGTAGTGTTTGATAGGATTTCTGCCTAGGTCAATGTTGGCCACAATATTGGCCACGGTGAAATTATTATAAGTATATGACTCCCTTCGGGAGGGAAGCTCAAGATCCCGATAGAAAGACTCTATGTAACTAGCAGTTTTCTCGAGATTTTCGGGCACTCCTACGGACCGCTCGCCAATGGTGACCGTAAGGTGCTTTAAATGTTCTCGAAGTCGCTCGACGGTTTTCTCAACTTCACTTATTTTCATCCCTTCTCCCCCACTTTTCGACTTTTCCTGTTTACAAGAGATACCGAAGCAAACAACGAGCAAGGCCAAACTCAGGAGAGCAAAACGACTACCCACGTTCCTATCCGTCTCATTCCATAGCAGTTCTTGCCAATATTGCAACTATACAATAAAAAATCATTTGACAACAATTATTCCCTATGGGGTAGATTAGCCTGAAACCGAATGATTTTCTGTCCCATCCCCTCTTGGTTGAACTGGAGAGATAGCATGAAAGCAGCCTTTTTCAGCATGCTGGCCCTGTCTGTAATCTTGGGTGCCATTGCCTATCACAAAAGCCCTCAGCTCCCTGTGCAGGCTATTAGATCAGGCGGTGGGCTGTTATTGAGGCTCATGCCGGTCCTAATCTTGGCCTTTTTTGTGGCCGGCCTGGTGGAGGTTCTCTTGCCTAAAGAACTTCTTACCCAATGGGTGGGAGCAGAGAGCGGCTTCAAAGGTATTTTAATTGGCACCTGTTTGGGAGCAGTCGCTCCTGGTGGTCCTTTTATCCAGTTCCCTATTGTGGCGGCTATGTTTAAGGCGGGAGTGCACATTGGACCATTAATCGCATATCTCACAGCCTGGGCTTTGATTGGAGTAAACCGGGTTATAGTCTTTGAAATTCCCCTGCTGGGGTTTAAGATCACTTTTACTCGGCTCATTTGTAGCTTTATTTTTCCCATAATAATTGGCTACTTTGCGAAGTTTGTGTATGTGAGGTTTTAGTGGCAGAGCGCAAAGCGCATAATGCCCGGATGTGGGATGTGCGATATGTGATGTGAGATTCACCATGTCTCTCGGGATTTAGTATCCCACATCTCAGATCTCATATCTCACATCCAGCTTGGAGATGTTTAGGATTAATCTGCAGCTCTCGAAGTTCAATGGTCTGCGCCTAGTAGGAGTTCACCCTATGAACGACCAATACCTGCTGATTCAAATGGAACACCTCAAAGAAGCCTGGCTTCGAGGCAAAGAAACTCTAGTCCAGACCTTACCAGCCAGACTAGAAGGCGATTGCTTTTACTTCCAGGCTTTTGGAGAGACCTGCGAGCTTTGTCAGGATGCAATAACTTTAGGGGGCATGCCGGCTACCGGGCCGGAGGGCATTCTGATCTCCCTTTATGCCCGTCAGGTCGGCGAGGAACCAGCCAAAATGCATCCCCTGCAATCTTTTAAAGAGCTGCCCAACAGCGGGCCCTATCAAGGTGCTTTTGTCGCACGTTCCGAGCAAGTTCTGGTCCCCCATGTACTTTCAATTCAGCGCGAAAAGCAGGGTATTGCCAAGCATTTTTCAGGTGCAGTCAACACCGATGCGCCAAGTGGCGATTTCTCTTTCACTCTATATCCCCTGCCTCGTATTCCCCTTTACTATATTTTTTATCTTCCAGACGAGGAATTCCCCGCCGCAGTAAGTTGTTTGTTTGCTGCTGATGCCGCAAGTCATCTTTCGGTGGATGGCCTGGCTGACGTGGCTGAATATACGGGCAAAAAAATCATTTCTTTGGTTGAAGGGAGTTAAGATTCACCTTGGTTTCCGTGCCCTATCTCTTTTAGCCATTCTTATCCTTTGTAAAAAATCTCTTGGCGGTTAAAATTAGCTTATGTTGGAAAATCGTATTTTACTTGTGGAAGATGATGACTCCCTGCGGGTCACCCAGGTTATGTACCTGGAGCGGGAAGGTTTTGAGGTAACTGCTGTTGGCAGCGGTGGCGAAGCACTCCGACGAATTGCCATTGGCCAATACCATGCCGTGGTTACCGACTTACGCTTAGATGAGGTCGATGGTCTGGAAGTTTTGGCTGCGGTGAAAGAAAAATCTCCGGAGACTGAAGTAATCCTCTTAACTGGCTTCGGTTCGGTAGACACTGCTGTGGAAGCCATGAAAGCAGGGGCCTACGATTACCTGACCAAACCAGTCGATCCCGACGATCTGGTAATCACTTTGAAAAAAGCGGTTGAGAGGCTCAAACTCCGCCGTCAAGTTGCTTACCTGCAAAAAGAGATAGCCCAGCAGGCAGGGATTGGTCAAATTGTGGCGGTCAGCCCAGAGATGCAACATCTAATGACTTTAATTCAACAGGTGGCACAAAACGACGCCACCGTGCTCATAGAGGGAGAGAGCGGTACCGGTAAGGAACTAATGGCCAGGTACATCCATCACTCTGGCCGCAGGGCTGACGGTCCATTCGTGGCAATTAATTGTGGCGCCCTCCCAGAAAGTCTTCTTGAAAGCGAGCTCTTCGGTCATGTCAGAGGTGCGTTCACCGGCGCTATCAAGGACAAGAAAGGTTTGTTTGAGGTGGCAGATGGCGGCACCTTGTTTCTGGATGAAATCGGTGAAACCAGCCCCAGCTTCCAAGTTAAACTGCTACGCATACTCGAGGACGGCACCTTTCGTCGGGTTGGCGGCACCACAGAGCATCGGGTCAATGTCAGGATTATTGCCGCCAGCAACAAGGACCTTGCCAGTCTGGTCCAGAAGGGTCAGTTTCGGCGTGACCTCTACTATCGTCTCAAGGTAATACCAATCTATCTGCCGCCACTGAGGAAGAGATTGGCTGACATTAAACCTCTGGCAGAGCACTTTGTCTCTCACTATGTAAACCACATGGGTAGGAGGCCGAGTTCACTCTCGGCGGAGGCAATTGATAGGCTCCAGGCCCACACCTGGCCCGGCAACGTTAGGGAACTGGAGAATGCCATCGAGCGAGCGCTTATCTTCTGCCAAGGCGAAGAGATCCAACCCTCTGACCTTCCGCTAGAAGCTTGTATGCCCCCGGTAGAAGCTTTTGAAGCATTGGAGAGCTCTGGCGATATGAGTATGGAAGCTATGGAGCAGGCCCACATCAAAAGGGTACTGGAGCACTGCCAGTGGAATAGAAGCCGCGCCGCAAGAGAACTCAGAATCGGCTACAACACCCTGTGGAGGAAGATGAAGAAGTATGGCATAAGACAACCTGAGTCATAGAAGTCGATATGCGATGTGTGATATGAGATATGTGATGTGGGATGTGTGATGTGGGATGAATAAGAAGTGTTCATATAGAAAGGATCTCACATCTCACATCCTAGGCTAACTTTGCTGAGAAAACGCGCAATCTTGAAACAAAAATGACGCTGAAGGAAAGCAACGACCGAATTCGTGACGAAAGGGATCGACTGCGTGCCATCTTTGAAAACTTAATGGATGGCGTATTCATAACCAACCGCGACCATCATATTGAGTTCATGAACCAGGATTTGATTTACCAGTTCGGTAACGGCCTGGGTAAAAAATGCCACGAATTCTTCGGCCTTTCCCCAACCAACTGTCGCCAGTGCCATGAGGGAATGAGTGTTTTTGGTCCCCCCCAGAGACTGGAATGGACTTCCCTCGTTAACCGCAGCACTTACGACATGTTGGTCTCGCCACTTCACAACCCAGACGGCAGCCACTCCAGGCTGCACATTTTGCGTGACGTTACAGAACAAAAGAAACTTGAAGCTCAATTGCTAGAGTACTCGCAAAACCTCGAGGCAAAGGTGGCCAAGCAGGCGGACCGGCTGAGGCGGCAAGAGCGCCTAGCTCTACTAGGTGAGATCTCTTCGGGCTTAGCTCACGAAATACGTACGCCCTTGGGGGCCCTGCTAACGGGCATCAAACTCCTGGAAAAGTCCGCAGAGGAAGAAGCGGAAAAAGAACTAGTTCTGTCTCTTTTAAAAAAAGAGACTCTTAGATTAAAAGAAAAACTCTCCGAGTTTCTCGCCTACGCTCGGCCGAGCAAACCAAATCTTACCTCTGGACTAGTGGCTGAGCTCCTGCAGGAGACAGTAGCTCAACTCAAACAAGACTCCGACCTCACGAGGAAAGTTAAGATTAACTACGAACCGGATGTTGAAGAGAAACCTTGTTATTTTGACCGGGCTAAAATGAAAGAAGTCCTTTTGAATATAACCATCAATAGTCTCCAGGCACTCAACGGTAAGGGGATACTTCGGTTGACCAGCTTTCAATCCCACGGTCAACAGTGGATCCAAATCACAGATGATGGACCTGGTATTGGCGGGGAGAACATCGAGCAGATTTTCAAACCTTTCTTTACCAGCAAGGGAGAAGGAACAGGACTTGGATTGTCCATTGCTTTAGGAATTGTTGAGGAACACGGAGGTCAAATTACAGTTTCCAGCGTGCCAGACCGGGAGACCACCTTTACCGTTTCCTGGCCCCTTTCAGGGAAGCCGGAGGAAAAAGCATAGCACTTTACTGACTAGGACTAATTATTAGACATCCTCAAGTCATTACACTACGCGCATGCGCTTCGTTGTCACTTGGGCTGCGCCCGTCAATAGGCCTTAAGGCCGTCATTAGGTTGTCGCAACAAATGACCATTAATGACAGCGTAGCGTTATGACGGCCACTTTCAGTGGCCAAATGACCATGAGTACGGCGGAGCTCCATTCCCAGTGTTTACTGGCCAGTATGGAGAGCGCTATGCGCCTAGAGGTACTTTCACTTGCAACTCCGTGCCCCGATTCGGCTCTGAATAGATTTGCAGGCTTCCACCAATAGCTTTGGCGCGCTCCTCCATTATAAAAAGGCCCATACCGCGCTGATCAATTTCTCGTTGATTGACATCTTCCAAGTTAAAACCCGTGCCATTGTCTTTGATCATAATGCCCACACGACCATCTTCGAGGGCCATTTCAAAAAAGACTGAGCTGCATTTGGCATGCTTAAAGATGTTGTTAAAGGCTTCTTGTACGATTCTGTAGAGATTCACCGCCACACTCTCCTCAATTTCCAAATCGTTCCCTTGGATGGATGATGCCACCTCGAGGCCCGTGGTGATTTGAAAACGGTCAATGAGGTTGTTGATCCCTGCCACTAAACCCAATTCCTGAACCAAGCGCGGATGAAGACCGCTGGATATGTCTCGCAATCTGTCGCCGGTCTCCCGAATCACTCCCCTCATGTTGTCTATCAGTCCGCTTATGCGCTCCCGACTGCTCTCTTCGAGCATCTCCACTATGGTAGTAAGATTGAAATCGAGGATGCTCACGTTTTGACCGATGGTATCGTGGAGAACCCGGGAGATCTTGCTCCGTTCACTTTCCAAGAGGTTCAACAGCCTGGAACGCATACGCTCCAAAGCGTCTTCCATCCGCCGACGCTCAGTTACATTCCGCATCACTACCATTGTTGCGGATGCCCCCTTATATTCTATGACACAGGGCTTAACCTCCATAGTCACGGGTTCCCCGGAGCGGGTCATGAGTCTTACTTCGTATTCGTCTGGAACCTGCTCTCCTTGTAACCGCTTATAGTAATGTTGCCGCACTGCTTCCTTTTCTTCCGGGACCACGAAGTCGAGAAAACTGCGTTCCATGGTTTCGGTCACGCTGTAGCCAAGCAAATTTTCGTAAGTGGGATTACGATAGACCGTTTTTTCATCTTGAATGATGATGATAGCATCGTTCGCCCGCTCTACCAGCGTGCGATATTGTTCCTCAGCTTCCCTTAATGCATCTTCTGCCACTTCCAACTGGTCAATCCGTTGGCGCAGCAACTTTAATTCCTCCAGGAGTTGGCCTTTTGTCTTCTCTGCGTGGCTCATCTCATCAATCTCCTAGCCCGGATAATTCATGAATTGGCGTTGCGAAAAATCTGCAATCCCTTGAACTCTGGCACAGAATCTTTGGAACTGTCAAGTTGAGGGATCAGATAGGGTCTTTTCTTGAAGGGAGGAAGGACTAGGTTTGCCTGGCAAGCATGAAAAAACCCGGCAAGATCACCTCTCGCCGAGTTTTCTAATTACCAACAAAATCTCTTTGTGTTCTTCGTGCTCTTTGTGGTGCAAATATGGGCCACTTAATCTGAGAGCAGTCGTTCTCTGGCCAAATGTTTGCCGGTTTCCGTTTGAACCTTACTCTCAATCAACCGCTCAATGGCAGTCTCCTCGAGGAGAGTTTTTTTCTCCGAAAGGTCACCAACCAGCAATGCATCGGAGACAATCTTGTAGTTTACCTCTTCAGAACTCGTTCCATTGATTCTATCTTCAATTATTTGGCAAACTTGATCAATCACCTCTTTTTCAGTGCCCAGATCAGCAAGAACCTTTGTAACAACTGCCATGGGGCTTTCTCCCTGGCTTGAGGAAGCTCCCTGTCCTCCTTGGGGATGGGAATTCATTACCAAATCTCCCAGGATAGTTGCAGCAAATACCACTTTCGGTTGGCCACCTTCTCCATCCAAAATCTCCTCTGCCACTTCCGCTATTTCCTGGGTGCGCTTGAGACGAGAATCCTCAGGCTTCAGGGCAATCTTGGCTGCAACCAGAAGCCGGTCACGATAGAGGGCCTTTAAGCTCTCTCCTTGGAACATATCTGGCATACATTGTTCCGCGTATTTGCAATACTCTAGACAACCAAGATCACGCTTTGGATTAAGAAAGCGATGCCCGCATTTGCAGGAGCGCTTGCTATCGTCTTTCCAAAATTCCACCGTCGCACCACAGCTGGGGCACTTTACCTCATAGATATCGTCTGGTTTCCAAAACATTGTATTCTGCCCAGGGCAGCGGATTTCGTCTTTTTGCATGATTTCACCTCCGCCTAGTATTATCTAAATCCTATCCCAGGGTGGCAGAGATTGCTTTGACTTAGGTCAATGGGTTTTCAATTTTTAAAATAAGCCAAAAGGCTCGCATTGGGCACGGGGCATAGGGCATAGAGCCAAATTATTGCGGATTGCGGATTTTTGATTTCGCAATTTCAAATTCGAAATTCGAAATCAGCTGACTACTGTGCCTCCTGCAGTAGGTCCTCCGGAAGCTCACATACCGCCTCGCCCGACTTCTTCATCTCCACATAGTGAGCCGCCACCAAAGCAGCAGTACATCCATCCGCAGCAGCAACTACTATTTGTTTGGCATACTTTTCTCTCAAATCGCCAACCACATATATACCCGGCATATTGGTCTCACACTTCTCATTGGTGATAACGTAACCGTCCGCGTTCATCTTTATGCCGGCAGGCACCAGTTGATTGTTGGGAACAAAACCTATAAAGATGAAGACTCCGTCAGTGCTCAATTCCCTTTGCTCGTTCGTCTGGGTGTCTTGCAGACTAACTGTATTAACGCCCTCGTTATTTGCTTTAATTTCTGTAACGATCGTATTCCACAGGACTTCGATTTTGCACTCATCCTTGACCCGTTGCTGGAGGATCATGCTCGCCCGAAGTGCATCGCGCCTGTGGGCTAGATAGACTTGCTTCGCCAGTTTCGCTAAATATAAAGCCTCTTCAGCGGCGGTATCACCGCCTCCCACAACTACCACGGTCTTATCCCTGAAAAAGAAACCGTCGCACACGCCGCAGTAAGAAACACCCTTGCCATAGTATTCGTCTTCACCTGGAACCCCGAGCTTGCGCGGACTGCCGCCAGTGGCCAGGATAACCGTGTGAGTTTTCAAAACGCTTCCATTTGCTAGCTTGACCGAATGGAAATCCAGCCCGGGCTCCACAGCTACAACCTCTTCTTGGACAAATTCCATGCCGTAAGATTGGGCGTGTTGAAGGAATTTTTGCGAGAGTTCATAACCGGTTATGCTCTCAAAACCTGGATAGTTCTCCACTCCGTCCGACAAGGCAACTTGCCCCCCAGCAACTGCCTTCTCTATCAGAATGGTTTTAAGAGCAGCCCTCATGGCATATATTCCGGCAGTAAGTCCGCCCGGACCACCGCCGATTATGACGACATCGTACATACCTCCCTCCGACATTAACCGCCTCCTTTCTAACTTAGTCACTGCCAACTAGAGAGTAGTAACATTGAAGAACAATCAGATTAAACTAATTTTTAACCTTTTATTTTATCTGACTTTGTTTGAGAAGTCTAATTCGCAAGATCACACAGGCTAAGTAGACTAATTTTGGAGTACTGGAGTGTTGGAGTACTGGCATGTATCTCTTGCTTTTTTTACATGTTTTGGAGAGTATTGTCAGCGAGCCAAGAGGAAAATAGGTCTTTCCAGCCCCGTTATCGATTCAACGACCTACGTAAGCCTTGAAATATGGAGGCGCCAGGGACACTAAATCATGATAGACGTAATAGACTATCGAGGCGATTGTTGAAAGGGCTATCTGGAAGTAAGTTTACTTCTAAGAATAATCCGCCCTGGTAATAGACTTAGCTTTATCTGTGATTCGGAGCACGTGGAGAAAATGCTCAAGGTCATTGATCACAATGATGGTCGAGTGGAGGAGAAAGTGACCAAGGAAGAAGGAGTTTATTTTACCGTTATCAAGAAACAAGGCGGGGAATGAGCTTGAATAGGGCTAATTTATCGCCGATTGCGGGTTTTTAATTTCGAAATTCGAATTTCGAAATTTTAACCCTATGCTCCGTGCCACGTCTCTTGGCTCCTGACTAATCACCTCTT